>JBCCSJ010000271.1:0-7989 GCA_039200505.1 Planctomycetota bacterium
CATTTGACGATTTACCGGTGATTCATCATGAACACTTCACTGAGGCGCAGGATCACTTTTGGGTTGATGTTTGAGGTTCTACTCAAACCCCAGTCCTCAATTTCAGGCGGCGTATCGTAGCTGTTTTGGTAGCGTGGCAAAACGTTGATTGCGGTCAAATTTCAGGCTTGAATTTTTTGAAAGCTTTATAAATTTTGCACCGCGGATTGGGGTTGCGGTGCAAGAATTGCAGAACAAATTCAGGACCACTGGATCGGCTGCTGATTCATTTTTTTCAATGCTTCATTGGCTCTGGAAAATGGTTGGCTACCAAAAAAACCTCTGCGAGCCGAAAGAGGAGACGGGTGAGGTGATTTTATGACAACATGATGGCTGTTAGAAATCAGCAGTTCTTTCTTTTCAGCCGGCTTTCCCCAGAGAATAAAAACCACACCGCGGGTGGATTTGTTGATTTGTCGAATCACTTCATCAGTAAACTGTTCCCAACCCTGTTTTCGGTGTGAGTTGGCGGCACCCTGGCGAACCGTCAACACTGTATTCAAAAGAAAAACACCCTGGGCAGCCCAATGAGTCAAGTCGCCATGAATTGGTGTTTGACAATCCAGATCGCTGGCAAGTTCTTTAAAAATGTTACGCAACGACGGAGGCAATTTCGGTAACGAACGGTCTACAGAAAAACTTAATCCATGAGCCTGTCCCGCTCCGTGATAGGGGTCTTGACCCAAAATTACCACTTTCAAATCTTCGAATGAAGTTAGCTGAAACGCACGAAAGGTGTGTTCCGGTAAAGGGTAAATCGTTTCATTTTGTCGTTCCTGTTTAACAAACTCCATCAGATTCCCGAAGGAATCACTCTCAAAATGCTTGGCCAGTTTATTAGTCCAGTCAGATTCTGCTGGCCAGTGATCCGGTAAGTTCGTCATCGACGCGGTGCAGTTGTTGGGGTTGGTTTTTGGATCGAACTAACGAGGTTTGTGTGAAGTCGACGGGCGAAAATCGATGAGTTTTAGTTCGACGCTTTGACGTCCTCGGAAATCATTGATCATCGGTTCAAATGCAAAATCGAACAACTGATCGGAATCTTTCAAGTCTTCTAACCAGTCGCCCTTACCAAAAGCAACCGCCCGGATTCTTGCATTGTGTTGTTTCAGTTGAAGTGCCAAGTGTCGACCTTCCGTCCCCATCGTTTTGACTGGTTCTGCTAGTTGAACTCCCGAAGCACAAAGAATAGGTCTGGGGTTGTCTTCACCGAAAGGTTCCAGTTTTTCCAACTCTCTCATCATTCCGATCGTCAACAATCCGATGGGGGCTTCCGCGTCGATATTCAAGTCAGGTATCAACTCATCGAGGCTGACTTGGTTCATAACTTGCTCGCAAAAATCTTCTCGGAACGCGTCAATATTTTCTGGTTGGATCGTCAAACCTGCAGCAGCTCTGTGACCACCAAACTTTATCAAGTGGTTCGAAGAATTTGAAAGAGCCCGGTAGATGTCGACCCCGCACGACGAACGGCAGGACCCAACGCCTGGTCGGTTCCCCAATGAGTCGGTCGAAATCAAAACGGTTGGGCGGTGAAAAGCTTCCGCAATTCGACCAGCAACAATACCGATTACACCCAGGTGCCAATCTTCTGCTGCGATCACAAGTGCCGGTTCTTCATCCGGTCGATGGTTCTCCTCGATCAGTTTTTTTGCCGAACGAAGGATTTTGCGGTCCAAACTGTCTCGATTTTTATTCAGTTGGTCAATGTACTCAGCAAGTGCCTGGGCACGGTCCTCGGATTGGCATATCAAAAGTTCGACGCCCAGCTGAGCTTGACCAAGTCGACCGGACGCATTCAGTCTTGGACCAATTGAAAATCCGATATCGGCCGACGACAATTTGGGTTTATCATAACATTTGGCTAAAACCATCAAGTTCTTCAATCCCGGGCTGCAAAATTGCCGCATGCAATTCAATCCATGGTGGACTAAAATTCGATTTTCATCCAGCAAGGGTACGACGTCGCAGACCGTACCAATGGCAGCCAGTGAAACAGCCGAAAACAAAAAATTCCGTAAGTGTTCCGGAAGCTTGGGAGAGCCGCAATGTTTTTTGCACAACGCCCACGCAAGCTTGAATGCAACACCGGCTCCGCAAAGGCCATGAAAAGGATAATCGTGTTGGGGAAGGGCAGGGTGAATGATTGCGTCGGCAGCGGGAAGTGCTTGGCCCATTTGGTGATGGTCGGTAACAACAATTTCCAACCCAAGCTGTCGGGCGAATTCGACTTCATCCACACTGGCGATGCCGCAGTCCACCGTCACAATCAGTTCAGCTCCACGCTTTTTAAGCTTGGTCAACGCGTCTCGATTCAGTCCGTATCCGTCATCAAGACGATTGGGCACAAAATAAGAAACGTCCGCATTGAAATTTTGCAGGCAAAGGACCAGGATCGCTGTGGCGGTCATTCCATCGGCGTCGTAATCTCCATAAATGAAAATTTTACGCTTTTGAACAACCGCTTGATAAATTTTTTCGACTGCCTCTTTGACTCCTGGTAATTCTTCAGGCTGTCTCAGTCCCGTCATTTTGAGATCGAGAAAAGACGCAACTTGGTCAGGGTGGCTGATGCCCCGCAGGGCGAGAATTTGGGCGACGACTGGAGAAACGGATGAATTCTTTTCAATCCTTTCTACAAGATGGGCATCGTGAGCTCGAAGGGTCCAACGTAGACTCATGGCCTTCCTTTCCATTTAGGGCAATCTTCATTTTAAGAATTGCCGATCAAACAACAAGAATCGCCTCGCAGCAATTCCATTCGGTTGAGGAAGGTGACTGGTGGGCTGATCGAGCTCGGCTATGTTGATTTCCAATAAAAAAAGCCGCGTCGATGACGCGGCCATTAAAATTGAATCGTTTGATAATTTGTCTATTTTTTCTTTTCGTTGTGGACGGTATGTCGCTGCAATCGAGGAGAATACTTTTTGATTTTTAGCTTCTCGCTACCAGATTTACGACGAACCGTGTAGTTGTAATCCCCAGTTTCTTCGCAAACAAGGTGAACTACTTCAAGCTTCTTTTTCTTGCCGCCAGATTTCTTTTTAGCCATCGTGTAACCTGTATGAGTAGTCGAGCGTAGCCCGCAATAGATTTTATGATTCTCGGTTCGTAAAAGTTTGATAGTTTAACAAAAAAAGTTTTACTTTAAAGGTCTAATTATCGTGACCAATCAAGGGGTTGTCGGCATGAAAGTACCAGTACCAAGCTGATTGATTCAAAAGACCAAGCCCACTGCCAAACCGGTTTAAGGCTGTTTCGATTCACGACTTTGCAAGTTTATGTCAAAAAATGGACCAAGATAATCCTTTTCGCCCCCCTGCCGAGATTCTCAAAGATCCGTTGCCACCATTCCAGTCCGAAGATCATCTATCAGAAGATCAGTCGACGTTTCGTAAAACCACTCAATTAGGATGCCTTTTGCTCGGTTTGGGTGGATTCACATTTGCGGTAGGAACATCGCACCCTTTCATTGGCTTTCTCTGTGGTGGTACCATTCTGGCGGGTGTTTTGATCCTTATCATTGGTTTGGTTGACAGGGATCCGCGGGGTTCTGAACGAAACTAGTGAGTTTTATTCTGTTGCTCCTAAAAGAGAACACTTCAAAGGGCTTTGTAAAATCGATGTTTGGAAAGCCACTTTTTTCGATCGCTAATCGACAAGTTCAAGTAGGTCTAACCTGGCATTGAATTCTCTACCCCGCAGCTACGCGGGGGAATGTTGTCTCCCAAATTGAGCCGGCAAGGGTCGGTTTTCGGTATAGCTGTCAAAACCGGTTGGCACCAATCGTTTCGAACCGGAGTCGATCGCTTGATCTGGCTTGCTCAGCTGAGTTGTCGGCAATTGGTTTAGATATTTAAACTCCCGCTCACTCGTTTTCCGAATCGGGACTCGATTTATCAGCAGCCTTTTCTTTCTCAGGTAAATCGAGCTTCCAAATGCCTCGACCATGGGTCGCGATCACTAGAGTTCGATCTCTTTCGTGAATCTTGATGTCATGGACGAACGTGATCGGCAGTCCCGACCCCATCACTTGCCAGGATTTTCCAGCATCCTGCGAGACATAAATTCCCATGTCGGTTCCCACGTAGATCGTGTTATGGTCAAACGGGCTTTCGTAAATGACATTGGCCGGACCGCCTGGAATTCCTTGACCGATATCTTGCCACGTTTCACCAAAGTCAAGTGATTTGTAGGCGTAGATCTGGAAGTCGTTATTGCGTTTGCCATTCAACGTCAAATAAACAGCGCTTTCGTTGAATCGCGATGCCGCCACACGGGAAACATGGCGTTCAGGCAGCCCCTCAGAAATATCCGTCCACTTTTGACCACTGTCGCGGGTCACGTGGATGCGACCATCGTCGGTCCCAGCGTAAATCAATCCAAATTTAACGGGGGACTCGGACAGCGAAGATATCGTTGAAAATGAAATGTTTCCTTGTTTGTCAGCGTTATAAGCCGTCAAATCCGGACTGATTTTTTCCCACTGGTCACCGCGATTCATGCTGCGATACAGAGCATGCATCCCGTGATAAACGACTCTGGAATTGTGAGGCGACAACTGAAACGGAGCCAACCATTGCCCTCGCAAAGGAGATTGACCTTCGGCGGGTTTGGGTTTGATGTTGGTTACTTTTTTGGTTTCAAGATTGGCTCGCAACAGGGTCCCATAAAAGGACTCGCAATAAAGTGTGCTAGGATCATCGGGATCCACCTGGTGATAGCTCGCTTCACCTCCCGGAGCACGTTTCCAAAGATACGGGTCGCTGCGTCCGGAGCGAAAATTGGAAGGTCCAACCCACGAGTGATTGTCCTGCACTGAACCGTACACGTTGAATGGAGTTTGGTTATCAAGTGCGAGGTTATAAAACTGGACAACCGGTAAGTTTTCGATATTCTTCCACGTGTTGCCGCCGTCATAGGTGATGTTGACGCCTCCATCATTTCCGTTGATCACGTATTCACTATTTGCAGGATCAATCCACATCGCATGATGATCAGCGTGCAGTCCTCGATCAAATAGTCTTTTGTAAGTCTTGCCGCCGTCAGTCGACTTTAACAACTGAACTCCCATGATGTAGGAGATATCTTCATCGGAAGGATCAACCCGGATTTGGCTGAACACCCATCCATAAGTGGAAAACAGGCTACGCATCAATCGTGAATCTTCGCTGACTTTATTCCAAGTCTCGCCCGCGTCGTTGGAACGATAGACTTCCGCCCCTTTGATGACGTCTTTGCGAGGTCGGCCGTAACTGTCCCTTTCTCCTTTTTTGGCTTTTCGAGCGGTTTCGTGGTTATCGATAAGGGCATAAACCACTTCGGGGTTACTGGCCGCCAATGAGATTCCGATTCGGCCGCTTCGATCTCTTTGGGGCAGTCCATTGTAGACTCGTTGCCAGCTATCTCCGCCATCTGTCGATTTGTAAATACCTCCGCCTGGCCCCGGCACTGGATCGCTCCAGGGCAAACGAATTCGGTGCCACATGGAAGCGAAAAGGTTGTCTGGATTTTTCGGGTCGATCACGATGTCATTGGCGCCCACCATGTTGGATTCATACAAGACTTTCTTCCAGGTCTTTCCTCCGTCGGTCGTTTTGTAAACACCACGTTCCGGATTGGCCGTGTACTCGTGCCCGCCGGCTGCCACGTAAACCGTATCGGCGTCGTTAGGGTGGACGATGATTCGAGCGATGTGATGGGTGTCGGCCAGGCCCATGTGCTGCCAGGTTTCACCGGCATCGGTTGAACGATAGACTCCGGTTCCGGCCATGCTGCTGCGAAAGATGTTCGATTCTCCGCCACCAATCCACAGCACGTCAGAATTGTTTGGATCCACCGCAATGGCTCCCCAAGCTGCCGAGGGAGCGTCGTCAAACAGCGGAGTCCAGCTGGTGCCCTCGTTTTCAGTTTTCCAAACTCCCCCTGAAGCGGAAGTGACATAAAAAGTAAATGGCTTGTCGAGTGGTTTGGCAATGTCGGTGACTCGACCGCTCATGTGGAAAGGGCCGATATGTTTCCATTTACTTTCTTTAAACTCTGTCGAATCTTGCATTTTGAGATGCTGCTGGTGCCACTGAAATCTTGCTTCAGGACCCAGTACAGGCTGTTTGATGTTTTTGTCGGGTTCCTCCAATGCCGATATCGAGGAAACAAAGACGAGGAAAAGCAACGCGGCCAAAAGTTCGATAGATCGATTCATTTTTACAACGACAAAGTTTTGGACTGACCAGAGACTGATTCAAGTCTAGTAGAACTTCCGGTACGAGGCCATCGGAAGCAGTCTGACATTCAAATTTTGGTCGTTTTAACCCAATTAGGATCCTCGCCAGCCGCTGAATCTGTTTAGATTCACTCTCAATCGTTCCAGCGAAACGTCGCCAGAGCGACCCCAAATGAGACAACGGTCCAAACGACGATCACCACGATTTCAAACCCGAGCGTAGTGATTGGTTTTCCGTCCATCATGATCGCTCGCAAAGCATCAATCAGCGGCGTCAGTGGTAAGCATCGAATCGCCGGTTGAAATAGTTCTGGGAATCTTTCATACGAAAAAAACAGTCCACTCAATGTCCACATCGGCAGCATCACCAAGTTCATCAGGCCGGATGCAGTTTCAAGGGTCCGAGCCCTGGCTGCTACCAAAAGTCCAATCGCAGCAAACTCGACGGCTCCTAGCAGCACGATGACGGTTAACGCGATCCAGTTGCCATAAACGGCAACACCAAAACAAAGGTACGAAAACAATAATAGAAAAAAGATCTGCGGAATCATAAATACCAATCGGCTGATCATCATCCCCATCAAAAAATGGGAACGTTGCATCGGAGTGGCCATAAACCGTTTGAGTAATTTTCGGATTCGCATGTCAACAATTGCGAATCCGACGCCCCACATCCCGCCTCCCATTAGGCCCATGCCCAGCAATCCTGGTACCAAAAAATCGACATAGGAACCTCCCGGTTCGCTAAAAATTACATCCTTGGATTCCACGACGTCGGCTCGCCCCAGTTTTCGTTGGATGGCGTCATCAAACAAATTGCGGGCTGACATGCTTCCAGGGCGAGCCGGATCGAACTGATATTCGAGGTTGTTGATTCCCGATTCTGCTGAAACGACGAGCGTTGTTTTTCCGGTTCGCAACCGATTTAGGGCTTCTTCAGCTGTGGCTTTATTCAGTTGAAGTTGCGGGTGCTGGCCCAGTTTTTCAATCAATGGATCAGCCATTGAATTTTCAACGATATCGACGGCAAAAGTTTCAACCGGTTGATTACGAAAGGCTATTCCCAGCACGATCACCATCAACACCGGAAAAAAATAAACCCAAAAAACTGCTTCGGGACGTCGCACGAATTCTTGCAATCGGGAAATGGCGATCTGCAAAACCGGATGTTGAGGCTTCACGTTTTAGTCCTCGCGTTCGGTTAAATGGCGACCTGTCAGATGAACGAAAACATCTTCGAGACTTGCGTGGCGAGTCGTTAAGCTTGCCAATTCCCAGCCGCTTTCCGACAGCCCTGACATCAAACCAGGTAACACGACATGGGGTTGTTCGACGGTAATTTTCAGTTCTTTCCCAGCTTTTTCGACTTGAGCCACGGTTGGAATATCTTCGATCCAATTCATTTCCTGGCGGTCGAAATTTCTTTTGAGTGTGATCAAAATGACGTGCTCTGCTCCTAATGAACCGATTAGTTCATTCGGAGTCCCTTCAGCGATGATTTTCCCGGAGTCGAAAATGGCCACGCGGTCGCAAAGTCTTTCGGCTTCTTCCATGTAATGAGTAGTTAACAATACTGACTTGTTGTTTTTCTTAAAGTCTTCAATGATTTCCCACAATTGGCGGCGGCTGGAAGGATCCAGTCCAGTGGTCGGTTCATCAAGAAAAATGAGTTCTGGAGATCCAACCAGCGCTGTGGCTACGGCGAGTCGCTGTTTTTGCCCCCCCGA
>JBCCSJ010000272.1:0-7969 GCA_039200505.1 Planctomycetota bacterium
AGCTCGTTTTTGGTGCGGTAAAGAATAATCGAATCCGCAAGCCATAAACATCTCGTCGGAGGAAGAGATCGCCATCAGTTCTTTTACTTTTTCGTCTCTGGCGCGCTGGACACAACAGTGGACTAACCGTTTTCCAATGCCCAGTCGGCGATGGGAGTCATGGACGGCTAAACATTGGATTTCTGCCAGTTTTTTGGAATAGATCTCCAATGCGCAAAATCCCACGATTGTGGATCCTGAAATGGCTTTAAATGAATGTTTGAGAAGCAGCTGAAGTTCGACTGAGGAACGTCGGAGCAGTCGACGATCATCCATAAACGGATTTAGAAACTGGGTGATCTCTGCCAAGTCATCTTGGTTGGCAGGAATGACGTTGATGACCGCCGGAGTGGAATCTTGATCTTCCGATTTCAAATCCATCTAACTCTCTTGCATAAAAACTGACTTGCTGGCTTTCGAGTGCAATTGGAATGGCAATGTTGATCGCTCTATTCAAACTGATTCAGGAAACTCAAATTTACCATCAGACTAAAAAGATTTTACGATAGTCGCCAACTATTCGCAGCACCAACGTCGAATCATTTTAGCGTACAAGTCGGTTCCTCGAGCAAGCTGTTCCAATGCAATCCATTCGTTGAATGTATGCGCCTGATCAATACTACCGGGTCCGAAAACAATTTTGTCCTGGATTTCCGTAAATACTCCTCCGTCAGTTCCGTAAGAAACGGTTTTCGATTTGGGTCGATGGGCCAACTTCAAAGACTCTTGAACAAACTCAGAACCTGGGTCAACAAATAAGGGTTTACCCCAATGGCGGATTTTCAGATCGAGTCCATTGCTTTCGGCGGATTGGCTCATCCGATTTAACAGCAAATCGGTATCAATTCCCGGCATTGGCCGAATGTACATTTTGCAAATCGATCGGCTGGCAGTGACGTTCAGGGCTGGCGAATCATCCTTAAGTAAAATATTGATCGACATCGAAGAAGGATCGAACATGCTGTTTTGCCATTTGGATTCGTGCTCAGTTTCGTCATAAAGAACTTTCATTTCTGCCAAAAACGGAATGATTTTGAGATTCGCATTGTCGCCCTGTCTTGTAGCCGAATGACCAGCGACTCCTGTTGCGGTGACGACCACTTCGATGGATCCTTTGTGGGCGTGAATCACTTCCAATGAGGTCGGTTCTCCGATAATTGCTTTGGTTCCCGATTCGACCATTTCACGATAGAAACGGCTTTCATCGACCACACACCGGGCACCATGAAATCCGGTTTCTTCATCAGCGGTCACGACGAAATAAAGTGGATACTTTAAGTCGTCCCACGCAAACTGCCGGGCTGCCGTCAGCATGCAAGCGATCGATCCTTTCATGTCGCAACTTCCGCGGCCGTATAATCTTTCGCGTGCGATGGCTGGTTCAAAGGGTGAAAATTTTTTGGTAAACCATTTTTTGGCTGGCACGCAATCAGAATGCGCAAAATAAGCCAATCCACCCTGACCGCCTCCCTTTTTGGCAACAAGATTGGTTTTGAGGACATTTTTTTCATCGTGATAGTCAAGCTTCTCAACCACAAAGCCATGCTTGGTCAGCTTCATTTCCAAATATTTGGAAATCAGGCTGTTGGATAGATGGCTGGTCGAATCGAAACCGACCAATCTTTTCGCGTATCGCAAAGCTTTCATATCAACAACTTTCAACCTACAAGTTAGAGTCTGCAGTTTTCAATTGGATCGAATTTGACGGGCAGGCTGTTTTCGCGGTGTGCGAAAAATACGACTCTGCCTAAAATAAGCAGCATCGAAAATCGGAACAAGCATATTTCACTTCAGGAACTCCAAATTGCACTGAGTCAGGCGGTTTCCAGTTTCGGATTGACCTGATGAAAATGGCGGTTTTTGGAGGTTTCGATGCGCGGAATTCATGAGTTTTCATCACCATTAAAAAGTCGCCGGATTGAATCAACCCAACCAGAAAATTCATTTCGTAACCGGCAAACTGGCTGCCCGGGCGCTCGAATTACAACTGCAAGTTCTTGCTGATAAGGTCGGGTTTGAGTACACCATTCAAGTGTTGCCCATTACCGTGGCCGCTTTATTAACACCCAGGTGGATTGCCGGAAAACTTAAAGTGCCCGACGGTACCCAGCGGCTCATTTTGCCAGGCTATTGTTATGGCGATTTGGAACCAATTCGCAGAAAAACTTCGGTTCCCGTCGAGTTGGGGCCCAAGGACTTACGGCGATTACCAGAATTCTTTGGAGCCAAATCGACGCCTCCTGACTTTGGGAAATGGTCTGTCGAGATTATTGCTGAGATTAATCATGCACCTCGAATGTCGATTTCACAGATCGTCGGACTGGCCAAAAAAATGATTGCCGATGGCGCTGATTTGATCGACATCGGCTGCGAACCTAATTCGATTTGGAATCAGGCCGACGAGGCGGTCAAGGCAGTCGTGGATTTAGGAGTTCGCGTATCAATCGACAGCCTTCAACCCGAAGAAATTGCGCCTGCAGTTCGTGCCGGAGCAGAATTGGTATTGTCGGTCAATTCAACCAACCGCCAGTTTGCTCCCGATTGGGGCTGTGAAGTGGTCGTCATTCCAGACCAAATTAGCGATCTCACATCCATGGATGAGACAATTGAATTTTTGGCAGGTAAGGAGGTGCCTATTTGCATTGACCCAATTGTGGAACCGATCGGATTTGGATTTGCTAGAAGTCTTCGCCGATACATGGAAGCACGGGATCGTTGGCCCGATGCCAAAATGATGATGGGCGTCGGAAATTTGACTGAATTGTCCGATGTCGATAGTTCGGGGATCAATTTTTTGTTGCTGGCTATTTGTGAAGAATTAATGATCGGCAGCGTGTTAACCACTCAGGTCATCAATTGGGCCAGATCAAGTGTCAAAGAAATTGACATCGCAAGGCGACTGGTGCATTATGCCATTCAAAATCGGGTTCCGCCCAAGCACCTGTCTGATCAATTATTGGTGTTGCGGGATCCCAAATTGGTCGATTTCGGATCGGAAGCGATCGCGGCACTGGCCGAACAGATCAAAGATCGGAATTACCGAATTTTTGCTGAACAAGACGAAGTTCATTTACTTGGAAGTCGTCAACACTTTCACCATCAGGATCCCTTCGTTGTATTTGATCAACTGATGGAGACGTCACCCAAAAATATGGATCCGTCCCATGCGTTTTATCTTGGCTACGAAATGTGCAAGGCAATGATCGCGATCCAGTTGGGCAAGCAATACACGCAAGACGAGGCGCTGCATTGGGGCCACCTGACCATTCCCGAAACAGAGCGGCATCGACTTCAAAAATCTCGTCCCAAAAAGAAGAACCGCTGAATCTCGGAAATTTCAGTGGTCTTTTGTATGATGTTGTTTTTGGTTGACTTGGAAAGATTGATTTTTGTCGCTTTCGCCCCCACTACCGCCCCGGACGATTATTCCAGCATGCAAGGAATTGGCAACAGTTCCTAAGGTTGCTGATGCGTTGCGTCGTTTTGCTCGATTGCCATGGTGCCTACTTTTTGAAAGTGCTCGTGAGGTTGATCGTGAACGCGAGACCCCCTTTCCGATTTCTCGATACTCGTTTTTGGTAGCAGACCCGGTTGAAACGCTTCAGGAATCGGTCGGAAGCCCATCTGCCATCGAGAATCTTAAAAACTTCTACCGACGTTTCGAAATGGAACCGTTGGAAGGCCTGCCTCCGTTTCAAGGCGGATTGGCGGGTTTGTTTTCTTATGATCTCAATCAATCAATCGAATTAATACCATCGAATCGCTACATCGACTTTCAGATTCCCTCAATTGCAGTTGGAATGTATGACGTTGTGTTGGCATGGGACCATTGGCAGGCAAGAGCCTGGCTGATTTCGCTTGGGATTGAAGCGGATGGACGAATCTCGTCGGAACGTGCCCAAGCCCGGCTTTCGTTATTTGAATCTTATCTGAATGGGTCGGACGCGATAGAGATCAACCGCCAACTTACTAGGAATGCGCCCTTAAGCCAGATTGCTTCGCCCCAGTTTGCGACAGAATTCTCAGATAGATTGACCAGCAATTTTCAAAAGAAGGAGTATCTCCAATCAGTGCAAAAGTGCATCGACTACATTGATGCCGGTGATGTATTTCAGATCAATCTTGCCCAACGACTTTTAAGTCCGGCGGCCTGCGATTCGATTTACTTGTACGAAAATCTTAAACGCTGTAATCCGGCACCCTTTGCGTCTTACTTTCAATTTGAACCCTCCGAAAAAGGGGCGGCGGTTGAAATTGTAAGTTCGTCTCCAGAGCGTTTTCTGGCTGTTAGGGCGGGCAAAGTTGAATCTCGACCAATTAAAGGAACTCGTCGAAGGACTGGCTTTCCGATCGTCGATTTGCAATCGAAACGAGAATTGATGGCCAGCGAAAAAGACTTCGCTGAAAACACGATGATTGTTGACTTGATGCGAAACGATTTATCGCGAGTTTGTTTGGATGATTCCGTCCTCGTTTCGCAATTCTGCCAGCTGGAGGAATACGAAAGCGTCCTGCACCTGGTTTCAGCGATCGAGGGAACGATTCGACCCGAGTGCGATTTAATCGATTTGTTGGCTTGCACCTTTCCAGGCGGTTCGATTACCGGTGCTCCCAAGATCAGGGCGATGGAAATTATTGCCGAATTGGAACCGACCAGTCGCGGAGCCTATTGTGGATCGATCGGATACCTTGGATTTAATGGGAATGCCGATTTAAGCATTCTGATTCGCACGATTACTGCCTGTGATGGTTGGTGGCAAATTCCCGTGGGTGGCGGAATTGTTAGCCAGTCTGATCCGATGAACGAGTACGAAGAAACTTGGACCAAAGCGACGGGAATGCTAAAAGCGATTTTTGCCGGGGATGACAAATGATCCTCGTTATCGACAACTTTGACAGTTTCGTTCACAACTTGGCCCGGTATTTTAGAAGGCTTGGATGTGAAACCGTCGTGGCTCGTAACAATGCGATTGATTGCAACCAGATCAAAAAATTGGCACCTGACGCGATCATCATTTCGCCCGGGCCCTGTAGTCCAGACGAAGCAGGCGTCTCGTTAAAACTGGTTCGAAGTTTCGCCGGAAGGATTCCGATCCTTGGGATTTGCCTCGGCCACCAAGCAATTGTTCAGGCCATGGGAGGCAAAATTGAAAGATCCTATCAACCGATGCATGGACGCCGCAGCCGAGTCATCCATGAGGGAACTCCAATGTTTCAGGGGATCGGCTCTCCGTTCTGGGCAGGGCGATACCATTCTTTAGTGGCCGATCCCGGCCGCCTACCTGAACCGCTGGTTGCGACAGCGCAAACGGAATCGGGTGTCATCATGGCGGTTGAACATCTTGAACACGTGTTGGTTGGATTGCAATTTCATCCAGAATCCGTTCTCACCGAGGGAGGCTACCAGATTTTGGGCAATTTTCTTGTTCAAGCCGGAATCGAAACGAATTTTGACGCGAGCCGAATCGACGAAGGTTTCGTGCAAGTTAGCAACCTTCGGGTGACTTCCGATCGTTTAACAACTCGAGGTTCAAGATGATACTAGAGAGCATCGTGACGTCGACCAATTTGGATGGTTCGCTGAATGTTTCACCAATGGGACCCAACGTCGGTGATGGATCAATGGATCGTTTTGAACTGCGACCCTTTGATACATCCCGAACTTTTCAAAATTTGAAACGGGAAAAAGTTGGAGTGCTTCATGTTACCGACGATTGTGAGTTGTTCGCGTTATCGGCTATTGGTCGGCTCTCAATGCTGCCCGACACGGTCGATGCGGATCAGGTGGACTGTAAAGTCTTAAGCGGGGCCTGCCGTGCTTATGAATTCGTCGTTGAATACGTTGACGAAACGGGGCCTCGGATGAACTTGAACTGCAAAACAGTAAAGGTTCATTGGATGCGCGACTTTTGGGGATTCAATCGAGGGAAAAATGCGATCCTTGAAGCTGCCATCCTGGCCACCCGGATCCAGTTTATTCCAGCTGACTTTATTCGCCAACAATTTGAGCAGTTTGTCAAGATCGTCGAAAAGACCGGTGGAAAATCGGAAAAACGAGCGATGGAACACTTAGTCCAGTTTGCTGAATCAACACTCGAAAAATCATCGGGCAAGGTTTAAGAATGCCAATCTTGACTCAGCCGCTAACCATTTCTTCGCCCTCCCGTCTTCATTTTGGACTGTTTAGCGTCGGACAGAAAGTAGCTCGTAAATACGGCGGAATGGGCATGATGATTTCGCAGCCTCGGACCACAATCCGATTTGAGAGTTCTGATAGCTTTCACGTACAAGGTGAATCTGAAGCTACCATTCGAGAAACGGTTCGCCAGATTTATCATGCGGACTTGGCTGTGAATGGCACATCGTCGAATCAACCACCGGTCAGAATTACTGTGCTTGAGGTGCCTCCCCGTCACGTAGGATTCGGATCGGGAACCCAGTTAGCACTGACGGTGGCGATCGGTCTATTGGCATTTTTTGACCAAACTCTACCGTCGGTCAATGAATTGGTGCCTCGATTGGGCCGGGGCAATCGTTCTGCAATCGGCAGCTACGGTTTTTTTCGTGGGGGCGTAATCGTCGAACGGGGAAAAACGGAAGGTGAAACTTTATCGCCCCTTGATTTTCAAACCGATTTTCCTGCCGGCTGGCCAGTCGTGACGGCGGTACTGCGGGATCATCAAACCGTTTTTGGATCCGAAGAGAAAAAAGCATTTTCAAATTTGCAGCCGTCGTCCGAAAAGATGAGGGCTCATCGTATCGCCTTGGTAAAGAACCATATCTTGCCAGCTATTGAAAAACGAGACTATCGACCATTTGCAGAATCAATCTTTGAATTTGGAAGGTTGAGCGGAATGTTATTTGAGTCCATTCAAGGTGGTGCCTACAACGGACCAGACGTCACCAAATTGGTAAATTCAATTCGAGATTTTGGTGTTCCAGCAGTTGGACAAAGTTCGTGGGGTCCTTGTGTTTTCGCCGTGACTGAATCTGATTCGGCTGCGGTTGACCTGAAAAATCACCTCGATAAAAAATGGGGTGATCGAGCGGAAGTGCAAATCACCGGTGGCGATAATCGTGGTGCCGTGATTACTCATCGGCTCGATCAAAAAACGACCACACCGAATTAGGGAAATTGAAATGCCAACGCTGGGAGTCAACATCGACCATGTCGCAACGATCCGCCAAGCTCGAAAAACGACCGAGCCGGATCCGGTTTGGGCTGCCGCGATGGCCGAATTAGGTGGGGCAGACCAAATTACCGTGCACCTCCGTCAAGACCGAAGGCACATTCAGGATCGCGACATACAAGTGCTCAAACAGACGGTCAATGTGAGATTAAATCTAGAGTGTGCCTGTGTCGACGAAATGTTGGCGATTGCTTGCCAATTGAAACCCCATCAAGTTTGCCTGGTTCCGGAAAACAGGCAAGAAGTGACGACCGAGGGCGGGCTCAATGTGCTTGGAAACAAGGAATCGGTGCGCGATGCGGTGATGAAATTGCAAGATGCCGGAATCTTTGTCAGCCTGTTTATCGACGCCGAAAAGGACCAGATTGAATGTTGCCGAGAGATTGGTGGAAACGCTATCGAACTACACACGGGTAGCTATGCCAATCTGACCGGCGACCAGCGGTCATTGGAATTGGACCGATTGCAAACAGGTTGTCAGTTTGGAAACGAATGTGGTTTAGATGTCGATGCCGGGCACGGATTGACTTATTCCAATGTCTTGCCAGTTGCTTCGATTAAGGGAATGAAAGAACTGAACATTGGACACAGTATCGTTTCCCGATCTGTTTTTGTCGGATTTCAACAGGCCGTCAGAGAAATGAAAAATCTTTGCGATTCCGTGTTGTAACAAATTGATGAATATTCAATTCAAAACAGGACGTCCACCAACAACAAGGCAAACAGTTAGTCAATGGATG
>JBCCSJ010000273.1:0-7969 GCA_039200505.1 Planctomycetota bacterium
GAGTTAATCCAGCCAATCCGCCTCCAAGGATCAGGACATCGAACTTGTCCAAGTTGTCTGTGGTTGCAATCATCTGTTTAACTCGTTTCCTGAAGTTCGTCGGATGTCATGAAATTTGAAATTTCAGTGATCCAGTATCTTTGCTTTTGAAATGGGTAGGTTGGCAGGCTGAGCCGATTCCCTCGGCCATGATTCATGCTTTTGAAATTGGGTAGCTGCCCCATCGTATACACATGTCCAAGTATTTTGAAAAGTTTTTGGTGTATCCAAGGTTCCGACGAAGCCAGCTTTTCCAATCCGAGTTGCAGTTTTTTGTCCAGACTACGTTCGATCGAATCGTCACCATCGCCGACCAACAGGCCTAGTCCGTCACCAAAGTCTAATAAAGTTGTTTTCGATTTTCCCCTGTCAATTTGAGTGCCGTTGGCAAGATGTTCCCGCCAATAGCTACCCCCCAGTGATCGGTGGGTTGCCACCATTTCGCCCGTCAAACTACAAATTAGCGGCAAATTGGGCGGATAAAAATTGAATTGATCGGCAAACGTTTCAAACTGCTTTAATTCGTCCAGATCGGAAGGATCTTGGATACGCTCACGGGCGGAAATCAGTTCCAATGCATCAACATAGTCCATCACCCCTGCGACACAGGAAGCGACGTACTGGCCCACACCAAAACCAGCAACCAAATCAGGCTGTATTCCCCAGGATTCGAACAACTTTGCAATGCATGCCTGAAACAAAAACGAGGAAACTTGGGTGCCGCGATCGTCATTCTTTTCCAGTGATCCAATCGTTGCATCAAACTGGAATTCACTCGTCTCTCGTCTCTGCTTACATTCACTCAAGAATTTTTGAATGACTGGATATTCAGATTCCAATTGTTCTAACAAATCATTTGTATAATTTTCGAATTCATCGAAGATCCAAAACAGCTTTGCCGAAGCATCAATTTGGCTTGCTGCTTGGCGAATTGCCCCATTTCCGTTGACAACTTTTCCATTCTCAGAATTTGGGTCGTGTTGAATATTGCGTAACTTTTCGACGGCTTCATCCAACGTTGAAAACGTGACTGCTTGCCTTTTCTCAAAGTGTTTTCGACCGCAGTTTAGCGTCATGCAAAAGTCATCTAGATTTGTTTCAGGATGGTTTTCAAGGAAATCTGCATAATTCTTACTTTGCTGTTGGAGTGCGTGGCTGCATCGGGCACTCAAAGCCAGCATCCGCAATCGTTTGCTTATTGCTGGAGGAACAGGTTGCCTTTCGTCTGGATCGCTTGAAACAGAATTATCCAAACTACTGACAATAAGATGGGCATTGGTCCCTACCAGCCCCAGAGCCGTGATGCCTGCGGTCTTTCGATCACATTCAGGCCAAGGTCGATTTTCGGTAACCATCTCGAGCGGCATTCGTTTCCACGGAATGTGCTGAGACGGTTCATTCCAATGGATCTGTTGAGGAATCACGCCGTGATGGATGGCCAAAACCGTTTTGATTAAACCAGACGAGCCTCCGGCGGCCTCGAGGTGACTGATGTTGGCTTTCACAGATCCGACGAGCAGCGAGTTTTCTTTCTTTCGGCCTTTTCCGTAAACCTTTACTGCGGCTCCTAATTCCATCGCATCTCCGAACTCGGTACCGGTTCCGTGAGCTTCAAGGTATTGGACATCTGACGGAGCGATTCTTGCGTCTTTGACCGCCGCAGATATAACACGCGATTGTGCTTTTCCACTGGGCGCCGTAATCCCCGTGCTGAATCCATTGTGCACCACGGCACCACCTCGGATGACTGCCATGACCCGATCCCCGTCGCGCTGGGCATCAGACAGCCGTTTGAGCACCACAACTCCACATCCTTCGCCTCGTCCGAAACCATCGGCCTGCTTGGAAAATGATTTACATCGGCCATCGGGAGACAACAGCCCTGCCTTTGACATCAAAAGAGAATTGACAGGTACCAGGATAGCGTTCACGCCTCCGGCAAGGGCAAGATTACAATTTCCTTCTTGCAAACTCCTCATTGCCTGATAAACAGCGACCAGCGAACTGCTGCTTGCCGTATCGATGGAAACACTGGGTCCTTCAAATCCAAAAAGGTAACTAATTCGTCCTACGCCAGCGCTGTGCGACAACCCGGCTCCCTGAAAACCTTTAATGATGTGGTCGTCGTCCAGCGACGGAAGGAACGCGTAATCTGAACCCATGATGCCCATGAACACGCCAACGTTGGAATCGGCCAACGGAGCCACTGGAATCCCTGCATCTTCCATCGCCAAATAGCTATTTTCTAACAACATTCGATGCTGAGGGTCGATCCAACAGGCTTCCTGATCTGAAATATTAAAAAACGAAGCATCAAATTCAGCGATATCGTCGATGAACCCGCCGCTTTTGGTGTACATCTTGCCTGGCTCTTTTTCGGCACTGTAAAAGCGGTCGACGTCCCAACGTCCTTCTGGAATGTCGCGAACCGAATCGACACCGTCGAGCAAATTCTGCCAAAACTCATGATGATTTTTAGCCCCTGGAAATCGGCAACTCATCCCCACAATCGCAATATCTTCACGATTTTGCTCTTGGATACGGTTGGACGCGTTCGAATTCTGGGTAGCTTCACTTTTCGTGCTGGAACTTTGACTCGTCTCGGCACTACTTTCAACAAGTTCAAGGACATAATCTCCGATGGCATCGATGGTTGGATGATCAAACAACATCGTTGGCCCAACGTTAAACTGATCTCCCAACATTTGTTGCAGTTCGGTCCCGAATTCGACCGCCATCAACGAATCAAGCCCCATCTCGATTAAGGGCCGATCAGTTTCAGGTAATTCAGGCGTTGACAAAATGCCTTGCAGTGATTTCTGCAAAGTCGAAATCAAAAGCTCTCGCTGTTGAGCACCTTTAAGAGATCTGAGTTTGACGACCAAAGCCGAATCGCCACCTCCACCCTTGGATCGAGAACCCGCGAGTTTTTTCAATAACTCAGGGACGGTTCCTTGAGGCCCGGTTCTCATCTTTCGCCAATCTGCATCAATGACCGTTGCATTGACGACTTGAGCGACCAACATTCGCTCCAAAACAGAATGCGATTCTTCGATTTCGAGTGGCGTGATCCCCTGCAATTTCATCTGTCTTACAATACGCTCGTCATCGGCCATCCCTGCAGCTAAAGGCCCCCAATTAATTGATAGGGCAGGGAGTCCCGCTGACTTTCTTTCGACGGCAAGCCCATCCATGAATGCGTTGCCCATCGCATAATTGGCTTGGCCGGGCGAACCAAGGATTGATGCGGCCGAGGAGTACAGCACAAATAGATCGAGCTGCAGATCACGCGTAAGCTGATCAAGGATTCTAGCACCGGTAATTTTTGGCCTAAGCACTTTTTCAAATCGCTCGCTCGACTGCGACTCAATTAGCCCATCATCCAAAACGCCGGCAGCATGAATCACGCCTTTGAGCGGTTTTAATTCCTGCCCAAACTTCTGAAACAGTGAAACCATCTCGGATTTGGACCCAACGTCCGCACTCTGTACCAAGACTTCACAACCCGAAGATTTGAAAGTGCTTAACCAATCCAAAGTCTTTTCATCAGGTTTTCGCCTGGAAAGCAAAACGACTTGTCCAGCACCTTTATCCGCCAACCACTGACCAAGCCGGCGGCCAAGCATTCCCAAGCCACCGGTAATCAAATAGCAACCATCTTGATTCGGTTGGAATGGTTCACCTTTCGCCTGGTGAGATCGTTCCAATCGAGGCTGAAAAACCTGGCCTCCGCGAATTGCATGCTGGTTGGATGCGGTTTCGGTTAATGTCAATTCGATCGCAGCTGTAACTGTTTTCGAATCTGACAATTCATTCTGAACCAAGTCAAGCAATCGAAGACGCAATTCGGGTTGTTCTGCCGCCAAGACTCGTCCTAAACCCCAAAATTTTGATTGATGAGGAATGACCTGAGTTTCCGAATCCGATTCAGTCGAAATCGCATTAGACGTCACGATCTGGATACCACATGGGAGCTTACGAACCCCGTTTTCAATCAAGGCCTGAACAAATCCGATTAATAAATCTGCAGATCCGTCCAGAATGGTTCGTTGCTCCTGCCTGGAATCGACTAACCAAATGACACCGTCAAATTTCGGTACCAATCCATTATCTTTAAATGCCAAATATTCTATCCAACCCGATTTGGCAGCTTCAATTTGATCACTCGATTGAGTCGACGAATCTGTGATGTCGCTGTACTGAACGTGCTCTACGCGATGGCCTTTTTCCAACAAATTGGATTCGAGAGACTTTAAAAGGCTGGATACTGATTCACTCGCCTCATCGGGTTCGACCACCAACCAACACTTTGATTCTAGCTCGCCGGCAGGGATTCGAGTTAATTCCCAATTCAATTCGTAAACGAAACTTTGCGCACCACTGGCGCTCAATTTTCTCATGGCCGAAAGACTGACTTGTTGCACATTCAAGCCACTGATTCGCAGCAAAGGCGAACCTGATTGACTGGTTACGATCAAATCGGCTGCCCGAGTCTTCCCTTCATTTTGGGTCCAAGTCGCGTAGCACAGCACCTCGTCTTCCATTTTGCCAAACCACTCTACCTCTTCCATCCCGACAGGAAGGAACAGGTGATCGTCCGATTCGCTGATGACACCAATAGCCAAGCAGTGGAAAACAGCATCCAAAAGCGTTGGAGGAAGGTTGTACCCTCGCAATTCACTTTCGGCATTTATTTCCGCCAGGACTTCAGTATCCGAATAATGAATTTGATTTACGCAACGAAATGAGGGACCGTAGCTAAGTCCCATATTGGAAAGCGCCTGATAGAATTCTTCGCCATCGGTTTTCGAATTAAGGGTTTCTTTTACTCTCGAAGGATCGATAGGGCTGACAGTTTTGCCAGCCTCAGCACCGGGAAGTTCGCATCGAAAATGTCTCTGCCAAGAGTGACTTTCACCCGCACTTGCGAAGATCTCCAGAACGGTTGCGTGCTCTTCGTTGTTTTCAGAGTTTAAATTGACAACCGTTTGAACCGAAGTTCGACCACTTGGTCGGATTGGTTGCTCGAAAACAACGTTGGATAAGATTTTGTGTTCACTAGCTTCCATGGCCATTTCAACCAACGCAGATCCGGGAAGCACCACTGACCCCATAACCTCATGGTCAGGCATCCATGACGGGCTATCGATATCGACAAAACCTTCAAATCTGGTTTGATTTGTCATTCCTGCCAAAGCCATTTTGGATCCTAAGAGCGGATGGGCGGTATGGTATTCGGCATGCGCGGCCCTCGGCTTGTCAGGCCCCCAGAATCTTCGACGTTGAAACGGATAAGTTGGTAGCTGAATCAGCTCTTTTGACCGGTTGGCAGAATTCAACGATTCAAAATCCGGATTCAAACCGAGTGCAAACATTCGTCCAACGGCCCATCCGACAGCATCCCCGTCGAGCGTATTCTTGTCGAGAATTCCGATTAAAGATTCCTGATCGGCATGCCAGTTGGCAGCCGCCATTCGAGTCAGCACGGATTGAGGACCCAGCTCAATCAGGGCCTGACACCCCATTTCGTTGACTGCTTCAATGCCCGGCGCATAGGCGACTGGGCTTCGAATATGGTCAGCCCAGTAAGCCCCATCTAAAACGGTATCGGCTGCAAGGACTTTCCCGGAAACATTACAAACCAGTGGCATTTTTGGTTTCGCAAAATCAAACCCTTCGGCAAATTTTCGAAACGGTTGTAAAGCGGGATCCATCAGTGGTGAGTGAAATGCATGAGATGTCGTCAGCATCTTGGATCGTATTTTTGCTTCCTTGCATTTGGCCTGAATGGATTCAACTTGATCCGTGACACCGCTAACAACCAAATGGGTCCCATTCAGTGCCGCCAATGTGACTTGGTCCTTACTCTGAATCCAAGGAATTACTTTTTCGGAACTTGCGAAAATGGCCAACATTTTCCCCGTTCGAGGCAGGTCACCGATTAACTTCCCACGCTCAGCGATCAGCTCGATCCCGACTTCCCAATCCATAATGCCGGCAACACATGCAGCCGCATATTGACCAACGCTGTGACCTAAAACAACATCAGGTCGAAGCCCCCAACTGCCCAAAAGCTTTGCCAGCCCCATCTGAAGTGCAAAGGTAGCTGGCTGGGTCCAACGAGTATCGTGAATCAAAGGATCGTCAGCGTCATCCTGAAGAAGCACTTCGATGAGCGATTGTTTGCGAGATTTGCATATGACTCGATCGCAAAATTCAACGGCCTCTCGATAAACTGGAAACCGCTCAAAGAGCGACTTTCCCATGCCGGTGAATTGAGCCCCTTGTCCGGTAAATTGCCAAGCCACTTTAGGGCTACGGCGATGGTGACCGATCGCGATCGCATCTGATTTTTGGCCCAACGCCAAACGATTCAAACTAGCAATCGTTGTGTCGCGTCCTTCGACTCGAATCGCAGCTCGATATTCAAAATGGTTTCGACTGACGTTGGTGCTGATTGCAAAATCTTCAAGACTAATGTCTGGATTGGATTCAAGATAATCGCAATAAAGTCGAGCCAATTCGAAAACGGCGTTCTCTGATTTCGCTGAAATCGAAATAAACTGGCCACCTTGATTATCCGACACTTCTATTTTTTGGTCGGGCCGTGTCACCGGTTGGTGAGATTCAACAATTACGTGCGCGTTAGTGCCACTCATTCCAAAAGCGCTTACGCCAGCAATTCTTGTCTCGGTGCGAGGCCAAGGCGTAGCGCTGGTAAGAACTTTGACGGGGATTTTGTCCCAGGCGATGTGCGGGTTGGGATTTTCAAAGTTCATCTGGCCTGGAATCTTGTCATTTTTTAACGACAACAAAACCTTGATCAAGCCTGCCATTCCAGCAGCTGCTTCCAAGTGCCCGATGTTTGTTTTTACCGATCCAATCAAGAGTGGATTCTCAGCTTGACGATCGCCACAGTAGGCATTGGACGCAGCATTGACTTCGATAGGGTCTCCCAATGAAGTCCCGGTTCCGTGAGCTTCCAAATAATCGATATCGGAAGGTTGCAAACCTGCCTTTTCAATTGCTTGTCGAATCACTTTTTCCTGGGCCTTGGGGTTGGGAACCGTAAGACCGCTCCCGGCTCCGTTATGTCCGACGGCTGAACCACGAATCACTCCCAGAATCGGATCGCCATCCTTTTCCGCGCATGACAAACGCTTCAACGTAACAACGCCACACCCTTCACCTCGTAGGTATCCATCTGCATCAGCATCGAAAGCACGCGAATGCCCGCTTGGGGAAAGAGCCTTTAATTTGCAGGTCAAAATGTTCGTCGTCGGTGAACAAATGGCATTCACTCCACCCACCAATGCCTGATCACAGTCTTTTCGTTCCAAGCTTTGAATCGCCAAGTGCAAAGCGACCAGCGAAGAAGAGCAGGCGGTATCGATGGCGACGCTGGGACCCTGAAGTCCGAGGTACCACGCCAGTCGACCACACAGAAAACTACCTGCGGCTCCGGTAGCGATATAGGGATTCAAATTCAGAAATGAATCACTGGCTTCGTTCTGATAATCGTTGTGCATCCAGCCAACGAAAACACCTGTGGACTCGCTGATCTTTTCGGGCAACCAACCTGCTCGTTCGATCGCCTCCCAACCGACTTCCATCAGTAAGCGTTGCTGAGGATCGATCCAAGTTGCCTCGCGAGGAGAAATTCCGAAAAACTCGGGATCCATATCGGAAAGACTGTCCAGAAAAACACCTTTCCGAGCGTACATTTTTCCAGGGACATCGGGGTCGTCATCATGAAAAGCTTCCATGTCCCATCGGTCGTCAGGGATGTCACCGACCAGATCTTCCTGCGAAAGAAGCGACAAGAAACCTTGATCAGTCACACATATTAACAAGTTTGCAGGAACACGCACAAGCACGTGAACACGTTAAAACGCACGTTCAGCTGCTGAAACGCACACATGCATGCACA
>JBCCSJ010000274.1:0-7911 GCA_039200505.1 Planctomycetota bacterium
CTGAATTACCATTCGGTTGACCAGTTTGACCTCCGTTGTTTTCACTCGGTTGCCAATTGGATTGGCCATTACCCCCAGCGGGCGTCGGCGCGGAACCGTTTGGATTTAGCGTGTTGTTTCCTCCAGGCGTGTAGTAAGGCTGAGTGTTTCTGGCAACCGATGGAATGTTTAAACTAAAAGTCGGTGGAGGTGCGATCGTCGCATTGTTCGCAAACCAGTTACTCCCGCAGGGCGAGCATCGATTTCGACAACCAGTCATGACAACGATGAAAGCGAAAAGCAAAATGGCCGTTTGCAATTTTGACATGAATGACTCTCGAACGATAAAACGTCAACCTGGTTTTCAGACGCTTCTTTGGACCCGAAAACACGATGCCGCGAGAGGTTAGAGACGTTACATGCTGGCAACAAGATCATTTCGCGAAAAAACGGGATCAAATAAAAATCAATTTAAGTTTCCCTAATTTAAGTTTCCCTGCCTCGTGATCCACCCTTCCCATCTTTGTTTTGTGTCCGCGATTGTAATTTGGGAAGACTTGAGAATTCTCGAAAGAACCAAAAACTGGCAATTGAACTGATCACCCCCAAGAATGTCCACGGTATCCAAATTTCCAATTCCTTTTGAGTAACCGCCAAAAATGCAACGGCACTCACCGAAACAAACAGGAAAGCGGCGGCGGTAAAAACAGAAAACGGAGCGGTACTTTCTGTCAGCTCAGTTCTGATATTCCACTTTTTAAGGAACTTTTCCGCTTCGACCGCACGACTTTGAGGGACCAGAATCTCGATGCAACTTGGAAGTGGTTGACCCGTTTCGATATATTCGCCAACGACGCTCGCGCTGATACCCTGTTCTTTTAACCGCTCGGACAAAAGTCGAGCCTGAATTTGATTCGAGGTCGTGTAAAGTCGAATCAGATTTGAATTTTCACTTTGCTCAGAATTCTTTTGGTCCAAAAATTCAATCATTCAATCACTCCTCATCTGAAAATCTACCAGTCAAAAATCTTTGGGTGAAACACAACACTCATGGGGCTGAACCGTATCGCTGGACCCTGGTAATTCGTGAATGGGACCAAATTATTTGGTTCCAATTGGCACTTTGTCCCGCTTTGGCAAAATGAAATTTCGATTTATCATGGCGGCTAGTGCTGGTCCGGCAAAGTTTGCTTGGAGCGGGTGTAATGCGTGATTGAAATGGATCTTTTTTTAAAGGCCAATTTTTAATGGAACCGGTAACTATTCGACACTTCTGGCGTTCTCAACAAACGCTCGGATTGATTTGGGTTGTATTTTTATTTTTTGTCTTGGAATCCCACCAGACGTTTGGGCAAAATTCTGTCGCTAGGATGGTGCTAAAAAATGGCAACATCTTTACGGTCGATGAATCTAGACCGCGAGCAGAGTCAATCGCGATTTCCGGCGATCGAATTATCGCTGTTGGAAGCAATCAAGCGATTGAAAAATACATCGGTGCTGAAACGCGAATTATCGACCTGGATGGAAAATTCGTCATGCCAGGCTTCATCGAAGGCCATGCTCATTTCGTTGGGTTGGGCGAGTTGCAAATGATGCTGCAACTTCAGGCAGCCCGAAGTTGGCAGGAGATCGTAAAACAAGTCGAGGCAGCAACAAAGGTGACCCCGCCGGGAGAATGGATTATCGGTCGAGGTTGGCACCAGTCCAAATGGGATTCCGCTCCGGTTGACAATGTGGACGGTTACCCAACACGCGCTGCAATGGACAAAATCTCTCCTAACCATCCCGTACTTTTAGAACATGCCAGCGGGCATATGAGTTTTGCTAACGGTTACGCCCTTAAACTGGCAGGAGTTAACAATAGTACGCAAAATCCGAAAGGGGGCGAAATTCTTAAGGACGAAAATGGTGCACCTATCGGCGTTTTCCGAGAAACTGCTTCTGCCCTCATCGAAAGAATTCACAGTCAAGCAGTCGCTCAAAAATCGATTGAGGAACGTGCCGAATATTTGGCTCGTGCTGTTGAACTTGCTTCGCTGGAGTGCCAGAAAAAAGGAGTGACGAGTTTTCAGGATGCCGGTTCTTCCCTTTCCATGGTAGAAAAGCTAAAAGCTTTCGCCGAAAAAGGAAAACTTGGAGTGCGTTTATATGTTATGATTCGCGACCAAAATCGACTGATGGAAGGAAAACTCGCTCGATATAAAACGATTGGCCACGCGAATCATTTTTTCACTTGCCGATCTTTGAAACGGTCGATTGACGGCGCCTTGGGGCCTCACGGCGCGTGGCTTTTAGCACCGTATACCGACCTGCCGTCCAGTGCTGGACTTAACACCGCATCGGTTGAGTCAGTTCGAAAAACTGCTGAACTTGGGATCCAGAATGGATTTCAAGTTTGCGTCCATGCCATTGGGGATCGAGCGAATCGGGAAGTTCTCGACATCTACGAAGATCTTTTTCAAGCTAACCGTTCCAGTATTCCGCGACGCTGGAGAATCGAGCATGCTCAGCATCTCGATCCCGCCGACATTCCCCGATTTAGTGATTTGGGTGTTATCGCTTCGATGCAAGGGATTCACTGTACGTCAGATGCCATTTTTGTGCCCAAACGCCTCGGCATGCGACGCAGCCAGGAAGGAGCCTACGTCTGGCAAAGCCTCATGAAATCGGGAGCGGTCGTAACCAATGGTACCGATGCACCTGTCGAAGATGTGAACCCAATCGCATCATTTTATTCATCAATCACACGAAAAATGAAAGACGGCCGAGCGTTCTTTCCGGAACAAGTCATGAGCCGCGAACAGGCTATCCGGTCTTACACAATCGATTGCGCTTACTCAGCATTCGAGGAAACCCTGAAAGGTTCACTGGTCCGTGGAAAATTGGCTGACTTAGTCGTACTTTCGAATGACTTGATCACTTGTCCCATTGACGAAGTCCCCAAGACCAAAGTTCTGATGACCATGATCGGGGGCAAGTTGGTTTACCAGTCGAACCTTGAATGATTCAATCAATTGAGCCTAATGGCTGTGTATCCGGTGCCGTACATGAAACAAAAAAAGTCGTCTGATCAAGACGACTCATTTGATTTTGACCGTATTCGTCAGAATTTAAGTGAAGGGCACCACCGGCCAACCACTGGAATCAGCACCAGTCCTGCCAACACAAAAACTTCGAACAAAAGTTACGCCCACTTTTTTGTAGCCAATTGCTATGATGCGAAGTAGGTCCCGGAGACTTCAAATTCGCCCGTATTTCCTCTGCCATTCCAGCGATTCGCGAAGAATGTCAAATCGCTGTCGATAAATCCAAGATCGATACCATCGAAAACGGTTGTATCTTCGTCCAGACCTTGGATCACATCCGTAGTAAAGTTGATTTCGGCCACAATTCGATCTCCTGCAAGTGGATTGAATGAGGCCCACTGCCTGTCATCGTTAAACTGCCAACCCTGTCCATTGTTTCGAACGACAACGAAATGATCGTTATTGGTGGAAGGTAGGGCAGAACCGGCAAACCGATCGTGCACGTTAACCCTTGAGTACAACAAATACCCTTGGCCAACAGCGTCATCAGCAGACGCCACGCCAGAATTAAATTCCCCGACTGCCTCGGAAGTCAGGCCATCAAAGTAAGTTCCCGTTACGGTGTATTCTCCACTATTACCCGATCCAGCCCAGCGGTTAGGAATATAACGAAGGTCACCCGTTTCGTATCCGTATTGAAGCCCATGGATCACTCCGTTGGTCCCTTGACGAGACTGAATATCACCCGTGCCAAAATTGATGTCGGCCAAGATTCGGTCGTCAATTGCTGGCTCGAAGGATTGCCAAACCGTATTATTGTTGAATTCCCATCCGGACCCCTGATACCGGACAGTCACCAAGTGATCGCTATGTCCTTCAAGAAAAGTTCCCCATCGTTCATGCACATTCGCCGCCGAATACATTAAAAATCCGTCACCTGTTGCCGCGTCATCGCCCGCCACACCATCGTTGAGGGCCCCGATATCGGTCGCGAATTTCGCTGTAAAGAATGTCCCGGTCACGGTTAATTCGTGCCCATCGAAACCGCCATTCCAAACGTCAAATTCAAGAGCCATGTCCGATTCAATAAAACCAAGCGATATCCCACGGTGCACTCCGGTCGATTCCTCAAATGTGACAGCGGTATCCTGGTCAAAATCGATACTCGCAAGCAAATTGTCAGTACTCACAGGTTCAAAATCGATCCATTCATAATTCGTGTTGTACTGCCAATCGCCATCTTCGAAACGAACCGCAATCAAGTGATCGCTGTTTTGTGGATCTACATCACCAAACCGATCATGGACACTTTCGGCGGTATACATGAGGAAACCACCACCCGTCGCATCATCGTCAATTCCTATTCCCCACCGCAAGTCGCCTAGCGATACAGGTTTTAAAGCGTCCACAGGAGCAGTGTAGGGGATTGAGAAAAACGAGCCCGAGACATCAAATTCACCAGGGTTCCTATCACCATTGAATTGGTTGGCCGCAAAAACAAGGTCGCCGTTGACGATCCCGGTTTCCATTCCATTGACGTCTTCACGCAGACAAGTGATCAGATTGATTGCGTCGGTATCAAAGTTGACATCTGCGATCAATCGGTCCGTATCTTCCGGAATGAATGGAATCCACTCGGAATTGTTGTTGTAGTACCAGACCCCGCTATCAAACTGGACGGCCAAAAGATGATCGCTATTGTTGGCGTTGGGTCGATCAGAAGTAAACCTTTCATGAACGACTTCTTCCGAAAACATTATGAATCCGGTTCCCGTCGCATCATCCGAAACGGCAACACCTTGCCCACCGTCGTCAGGGATGAAAATCGGCGTGACGGCGGAAAACTGAGTCCCTGTGACTTCGAATTCTCCGCTATCATTCATTCCATTGAACTGGTTAGCAACGAATTCTAGGTCACCATCGAAATAACCGGTCGCGATCCCTTCGGTAATTCCATCGGATCCCTGAAGCGAACTCACCGTATCGGCATCAAAATCGACCGAGGCCAACAAACGGTCACCAAACCGTGGAGCAAAATTGATCCAGTCAACGTTGGTGCTGTACTGCCAACTACTTCCGTTATGTCGTACTGCGATGATATGGTCGCTGTTTTCCGTAAAGGCACTTGAGAATCGAGTATGGACGCTTTCGGGTGAAAACATCAAATACCCAGCCCCAAACGCGGAGTCCTCGACAGCAACGCCGGAACGAAGATTACCGACGGGAACAAGCGTGCTAGGAGTATGCTGAGTTTCGCCAAGTTCGGCAACGACGCACCAACTATGAAGGGTCGCATCGACCGCCCCCGTGTTTTCGATCGTCAACGTCCACGTTCCGCTAATTTCGAAACAATCGAAGTTGGCCAGATTTTCTTCTGGCTGGAATCCGCCGGTAAATGGAGCTTCTCCCATATGGATCGGCAAGACTGCTTCATCATTGAAGTTGGTATTTCGAAGATTTGGCTCACCAGACTGCCCACGGTTGGAAAACAATTCAACTTGGGTGCCGTTGGGGGCAGTCAAAACAATTTTTAGATTTGATGTGTCTAAAGAATCAAGATTCAATGAAACATCCATATCGAGAATCGTTCCCGAATTCGAAATTTCGATCGTCGATGAAACAGTGTCGCCAGCACCAATCGTCACCGGAACGTCAGCCGAATTGAACTTGCCGTAGGTCGTAAATGAAGCGGTTGCGATTGAGAAGGATGAGTTGCCAAGACCGTCATCGGCATCATTGTAAGTAACGGTGATCGTATCGCCCACGACCGAATTAAGAACTCCGTCACCCACATTGGTGTCCCCCGGTAGAGCATCAATCGTACTGGTCCAGCTACCGCTTCCGTTGTCAGTCAGTGTGACTTGTTCCGAGTCACCACTAGAGGTCGTGATGGTCACGTCCACGCTGGAAGTTCCAAGGTTGTTGTCCACCAATGAAATCCCAAGGACCGACACATCCAGATAACTCGTCTGATCGAGTGAAACGATTCCCTCGGTTGCCTCTCGGATCCAAAACTCATGGATATAGCTGTCGCCCCCAATGCCATCCGAATTTCCATCCAGTTTTTCGTTAAAGGCACTTTCTAGATTACCCGAAAGAGTCAACTGGTAATGCCCGTAACCAAGAGCTCCGTCATTCAGCGCGACTTCAAACCGGTTGGTTCCCAGTTTGTAAATTTCTGGGGTTATCGAAATTACACTGTCGTCCCCGGTCCCGAATCTATCGTCTGCTCCCGCTTCGACCAGCTGGTAATTGCTGTGGTCATTCGCTGAATCGAGGCTCATCACCTGATCGAATGCGATTGCGAATGAATCGATCGTCAGATCGTTCGTAGAACCACCATCATCTGGCAGCGTGTCAATATAGCGAAGTTTTGGGGATGACAGATCACGAGTTAACGCTTGATAAGCATTTGTCCGCCCCGCTCCAAGCCATCCTTCAAACCCTGGATTCAGATGGTCGATGTTATCGGCCGTAGCAAGCAGTTGTGCAGCAACTTGTGTGTTGGTCCAACCGGGATTATGCGACCAAATGAGCGCGGCGACTCCCGCCGCATCTGGAGCTGCCATGCTAGTTCCAGAAGAAAAACCGTATCCGTTGCCAACCCGATGCGAAAGAATGCCGCTACCGGGAGATGAGATATCTACGCCTTCTCCATAGTTGCTGAAACCGCTTCGGGTGTCATCTGCAGTTGTACTGACCACAAAGAGTGTTTGGTCGAATACCTGCCTTGCAGTGTTGTAACTGTTCCCGTTCCCCGCAGAATTAAAGTGCAGCACATTGTTATTAATCATGTATTCATAGCCAAGCGTCACAATCGGGTCATTAGCCCATCCATCCATGTTGTAGCTGGTGTTAACAATGTTAGCTCCGTTATCAGTCGCATAGATAAAAGTTTCTGCGATGACGTCGGCCGTCCAAGGGTTGGCTCCGTAGTTGTAAAATTGAAGCGGCAATATCGTAGAACCACCGGAAACGCCTGCAACGCCGATTCCATTGTCGGTCTCGGCGGCTGAGATCCCGGCCACATGGGTTCCGTGGCCGTGCGATGTCGAGTTTGGATTGGGATCATTGTTCCCTGTTATGAAATCCCAGCCATGCACATCGTCAATGTAGCCGTTGTTGTCATCGTCAACTCCGTTGCCAGGGATTTCACCTGGATTGACCCAGATATTGTCGTCAATGTCTTCGTGAGTGATATCAACACCATCGTCGGTAATTCCAATGATAATTTCCGATGATCCAAGCGTGAGATCCCAAGCTTCGGGAACCTGCATCAGCGGGTGGTGATATTGGTCAACGTATCGCGGATCGTTGGGAATGTAATCCAACACATTGCCGGTTTGATAAAAGTTGGGGTAACTCCACATCACTGACGTATCGGAATCGAGATTTTCCATCGGTACAAAGACATCGGAATAATTTCCAAAATCGAGTTGGACGATGGTTACGCTTCGATCAACGTCCGTTTGAACAGTCACCAAATTTCGTTTGGCAGTGACGTTCGAGAGTCCGGTGATGGTCTGCCAATCGACGTTGGCGACCGCCGCTTCGGCTCCAGCTTCATCCGTGTTTGTTTCGTAGGCAACATATAACTGGCCGTCGATGTAGGCGGTTGTCTCGGCTCGAGTCCTTGCCTGTTCTATCGTGACCGCTTGATCAGCAAGCGGATCAACAATGGCCTCCACCGTGCCCAGTCCTGCCAGCAGTTGCCTCGGTTCGCGCGATTGATAATTTAAAAAGGAAGTGATGGTGGGGGTGGGATTCGATTTTCGTTTATGGAAAAATTTCGACATCGACGTTACCTGGGTAGATTCTCAGCGGAAGTGATTAAAATCGTGGCATAAGATACAGTCTTCATTATAAGTGTAAAAAGTCACTCTTTGTCTATCGAGGAGCGAAGAAC
>JBCCSJ010000275.1:0-7888 GCA_039200505.1 Planctomycetota bacterium
CTATCCAGTTGAGCCACGGGTGCTTTATGACCAAATCTTAGCAAGAAGCCCTCTTTCTTGGCAACCGATGTTTATCGAATTTTTAATTGCCATCTGCCTGAAATCCAGTAAAAAGCCCAAATCTCAATCCTTTACATGCCGCAGACTGATACCAATCGAACCCCAAACAGACGACGCCGTTCGCCTTGGTGTCACAAATCCTCAGACTTCAAGCGAGCGTAGATCTATTCTATTTCTAACGGTTGTGCTTTGCTTGGTTCTCTGTCTTCCTCAAAATCCGGGGAAAATGACCGGAAAAGAGCCATTTCTTGGGTTGTGAAGCGGACTTTTCCGAAATGACTTTCGAGTTGTGGTAGACTACCCATAGTCCGATCCACTCCTCCACGCCCCGTCTCAACTGATTTTCAATTCAAGTGAAAGTAGCAAAGTTACTGTGATGTCCAAAATCACGCTACGAGTTCTGGATGGCGCCGACCGAGGAAAGGTATTCGAGAATGTCGATGTGCCGGTTACGATCGGTCGCGAAGAAGGCAACTCGATCCAGTTGAACGATGAACGGATCAGTCGTTTCCATCTCAAAATTCAAAAAGACCATGAAGATCTTGTCCTGACCGACTTGGAAAGCACCAACGGTTCGAAAGTCAACAACGAAGAAGTTCAGTTACGAATCCTTCGACATGGTGACTTAATTACTCTTGGAAGAAGCACGCTCATTTTTGGCACGCGAGACGAGATCAGCGAGCGACTTGAACGGCTGAAAAATTCCGGTAAATTCGAGGTCAGCGACACCGGTTCCAAGGCGGCTAGCGAAAGTGTTGCTATCCAAGAAGGATGGAAAGAAGACCCTAACTATCAACTGGCTTTACTGGGAATCGAACCGCCCAAACTGCCGGATCGCTTGTCCCCCGGTCAGGCAGCCCAGTTATCTGAAGTCATTGAGTTCTTGCACATGCATATGCGTGGGATAGTCAATGCTGCTTCGCCAGATCCGCGAGACAAGAACGTCAAATTGAGCTCTGATCAATGGCAAAAAGTTCTGGATGCTCAGGCATTTCTGGCTGAATACTTGCGGAAAATCGGCAACCCATCTTAAAACCATCGAATTACTGCGGCACCGTGATTCAGTCCGTGGGTGCCATCTGACCGGTATCCTTAACAAGTTTTTACTATTTAATTGTTATGAAAGTGCGGCATGATGGGTCAGCCTCGCAAACTCATTCGCTATGGCTTCGTGCTTCTATGTTTATTCTGCTGTTCGGAAATTTGTTACTCTCAAGAACGCGAAAAACTGGCCCAAGCTATTGGGCGGGGGGATTTGGCAACCGTCAAAAATTTGGTCAACGCAAAGCCTCGGCTTTTAAAATTAGCGTCCAGTTCCGGTTACGTTCCACTCCATGCGGCGATCACATCGAAGCATCTCGATATCGTCAAATATTTGGTCGAATCTGGTGCTTCCACCGGGCCTAACAATTTGAGAAAAATGACTGCCATTCAATGGGCTCTTCAAAGACAGAGCACCGACGCAGCCAGATATCTCATCACTCTCGGCCGCGAACTGGATACGCCTGACCGAAACGGGACCACACCTCTTATGTATGCTGTGACTTCGCAGGGAGATTCAGCGGAACTGTTAAGCTCGATGTTAACTCAAGGGGCGGATCCTAACAAAGTGAATCGTGCCAAACAGACCGCGCTTCACCTTGCCTGCTTCTATCAAAAGCCGAAACGTGCCCGGCTGTTGATCGAATCAGGAGCCAAAATAGACAACCGCGACCAAAATGAGGATACTCCGCTTTTGGCGGCAGCGCGAAATAGTTACGAATTGACCCAATTACTGCTAACAAAAGGAGCGGATCCAACTTCGGTCAATCGGCAGGGCCAGTCGGTTTTGCACATGGCGGCACTCGGCGGGCAATTGGAAACCGTGAAGTTATTAAGTCATATTCTATCCGATATCGATTTAATTGACAAATCATTTGTTACCCCATTAATGAATGCCGTCTACGCCAACCGAATCCAGATCGTCGATTTTTTATTGAAGCAGGGGGCGGATCCAGATGGCAGAATCAATGGAAATAATTATCAAGAACCGCCTATTTTATTTGCTAGTCGACAGGGAAACTTGGCGATGGTGCAACTGTTGAGCGACGCCGGAGCCGATATTTCAGTCGCCAATCGCCAAAGAGAGCAGGTACTCCATTTGGCGGCTCAAGCTCAGGGAGTCTTTTTTACGGGACGAACTTCTGAGAACCCACGCAAGGCGGCTTATGCCGAATTGATTCAGAAACTTTTGCAGCTTGGTGCTGACCGGTACGCTGTTAACGGTCAAAACAAAACGCCATTAATGATCGCGACAGAACAGAATTTTTTTGAAGCGGTGGAGTTGCTGGTCGACGAAAAACAACCACTGGATAAACTTGGGGGAGCCGAAGATACGCTATTCTGGGCCGCGTCGAATGGGTTAATCAAAACTCTCAAAATTCTGAATCGGAGAACCGAGCTAGATTTTGATGTCGTCGACAATTCAGGCAAATCGGTTTTAATTCGAGCAGCCGAACGCGGCCAGGTTTCGATTGTAAATTACTTGATCCGGAAAAATGTGCGGCTCGATTTTGTTGACACAAATCAAATGACCGCGTTGTTATACGCCGCGGCAAATGGGCATGCAGATGTCGTATCGACCTTGATTGCGGCGGGATCTGATTTGACTGCCCGGGATAGCAGCGGGCAAACTGCTTTGCACATGGCCGCCTGGAATGGAGCTGAATCGGTAGTTGATGTTTTGCTTGAAAACGGGAGTCGTTCCCTGGCCAGACAAGATCAGCAAGGAATCTATACCGCACTGCATGCCGCTTCTTGGCAGGGCCACTCGGGAATCGTATCGCGGCTTTTGCAGTTTGGTTTCAATCCCAATGCCGAAGACTCCGATGGCTGGACGCCACTTCATAAAGCAGCATTTCGAGGGCATAGCTCGGTCGTCAAATTACTTTTGTTAGCCGGTGCAAATACTGAAAAAACCAATGCCGTCGGGATGAACGCGTTTGACCTCGCAAATAGTGGCAATCATACCGACGTGGCTTCGCTGTTAAAGCAGAAATAAGGCCGAAAATTCAGCCAAACTTGACCACAAAAAGTCATTCGAAAAAGGGCTGTACCGTTTTTCCAATCCTGATAGATTGAGTGCTTGGGGAGTTCTTCGCAGCTAAATCTTACCCATTCACCATATTTGCCTTCAGGCAAAGTTTCGGCCAAGGCCAACGCTGTGAACAGCAAGATTTAGGCTTCAAGAGCTCTCGAAATCGGATTTAGATCTTATGCACACCGCTCTTCCACTGCCTTGTAATTCACGGATTTGATATGTTTCAGTCAGCTCCTCTTAACCCGCCTGACGCAATTTTTGGACTGAATGCTCAATTTCGTGAGGATCCCAATCCTGAGAAAATCAACCTGACCGTCGGAGTTTATCAAGATGAGTTGGGTGAGACTCCGGTCATGGCATGCGTGCGGGAAGCCGAACAAAGGCTGTTGGAGCAGAAGGGTTCGAAAAGCTATTTGCCGATTGACGGGGCACCCCAGTACCAAGACGGTATCGGCAAGTTGATTTTGGGCGACGAACTGTTCCATTCTGATCAAGTTTTTAGCGTATCCGCCCACACTCCTGGCGGGACAGCGTCTCTAAGGGTCGCAGGAGAGATGCTGAGGCGAGTTTTCGGTGTCAAAAAAATTTGGATGAGCAATCCGAGTTGGGCGAATCATCCCAAGATTTATGAATCTGCGGGTCTAGAAGTTGAAAGATACGGATACCTGGATCATCGGGGTACCGGGATCGATTTTGAAAAAGTAACCACATCGCTGGAGTCCGCCCAATCGGGCGACGCCATTTTATTACACACCGTTTGTCACAATCCGACAGGAGTTGACCCAAGTCCTGAGCAGTGGCAAAAACTTGGCCAGCTGATTCGCCAGCGCGACTTGTTCCCTATTTTCGATTTTGCCTACCAAGGATTTGGAGAAAGTCTTGAAAGTGATGCGTACCCGATTCGGAATTTCATCGAAGCAGGCGGGGAAGCATTGGTTTGTAATTCATTTTCAAAAAATTTCGGTCTGTACGCCGAAAGGGTTGGCGGAATTACGGCAGTGACGTTTGGCGCTGATACCGCAAAAGCCATTCAAAGCCAGATCAAGTCGACCATTCGGACGATGTATTCCAACCCGCCTCTTCATGGAGGTTCGATCGTCAGTACAGTTTTGAACGATCCCGAACTTCGACAACGCTGGGAAACGGAATTAGAACAGATTCGAATTCGCATTGTCGATTTGCGTCAACAGTTTGTTGATGCAATGCAAGATCGTATGCCGGACCACGATTTTAGCTACATCCTAAGGCAACGTGGAATGTTTAGTTACTCTGGGATTACCGGAGAACAGGCGGATATTTTGCGGGATGAGTTTTCGATTTATATGCTGCGGAGCGGAAGAATCAACATTGCTGGAATGAATCATTCTAACATTGGTCGGATCTGCGACGCTTTCACTCAAGTCTTGTCTCCGGTCAAGGAAGCCTGATCTGATTTTGTCTTCTTGCAACGCGGATTAGCCGAGATCAAACCTATCAACGTATTTGTCTTCGCTTGATTGTGGAAACCGTTCAGACTTCCACTTTCGTCAGGCATCCTCGCCCGACAAACATTCTTCACAATTCAGCTTTTCAGTTCAAAAAGGGAATGCGGTGATCACCCGGTTTTCCGCCAGAATCAATTTGATTTGATAGAGTTTGGGGTAATTCTGCCGTTTCCCTTTTTGACCGCCTAAGTACCCTACTTCCCGTCCCATGTCGATCACGTATTCAGTTTTGCCTTGTGATTGAGGTTTGGTTTTTACTTTACGGGACCCGTTTTTTACCATCAGATACGCTTCGTCGATGAGTTCGAAAACTTCATCACCATTGGCATGAAAGACTCCGTGGGGACCGGCCCGGCTTGGATTATCCTTTGCGTGCAACAATACGTGATCTCGTCGATGCTCTCGCCCTGAGGTATAAACGAGACCTTCGGGTGATTCCAGGTTCTTTCCTTTGCCGGGCAGCAGGTAAGGCCGATTCGATTTTGATTTAGGATTTTCAGACTTGGAAAAATTCGGATCACCGAGATCTTTTTCCGGGTCAAAAGTAATGTTGTAATCGTCGTCTGAAAACTTTGGATCCTGTTTTTTGACGACAGCCGTTCCCCCGTCACCATTTTCCTGAGGCGGATTGGCAGTTTCGCTGTACCACCGATAGCCGGCGATCGCCACGATCAGCAAAACGACGGCAACTTTTTTCCAGTCGATTTTTCCATTTTTCCCATAAATGAAACTTCCGGATTGGGAATCCGACGATTGTTTGTGGTTCATAATTTCCTCAATACAGACTGCCCTATCATATCCGCAGGCGGCCAATTTGCCCAAGCCAAACCGGAACGGTTTGCATCACGCTTGGGAAACTCAAGGTAATCGTTTTTGAAATTGGAATCGTTTTAGTGAATTTGAATCTCGCAGCAAAACGTCACCACGGGTTACGGTAGGGATTGTCCACGCATTCGCATCGAGGGCCTTGACCTTCCAAGACTTGGTGAACTTTTGATTTCCAATCTGCCCAAATATCAAATTCCCATCCTCGTTCATCAACATCAGATTCTCACCTAATTGAACCAGGTTGCCTTTTCCAAATCCGCGTTGACGAAATAGAGTGGTCCCCGTTGCGGCGTCGATCCCGACCAAAAGTGTTGCCGGCTCTCGATTGATTGCCATAAAGATGCCATTTTGAATCAGCCCGTTAGTATGCACGCTTTTGAGCTGACGATTCATCCAATTCACCTTCGTGCTCCAGTTTCCAGAAGGATCCCGAGAAACGGCAACAGCCTGCGTTCCATTCTCGCAGTAACCGTGAGTCAGTAAAAATTGGCGATTCTTGGCATCCCAAACCGGGGTGAAGGATACATTGTCAGCAGCTTGCCGACGAAGCAGTTGTGTCCAGACAATCCGTCCTGTTTTCGGATCAAGACCGATCAATTCAAACATTCCATGGATGACGATTGTTGGGTAGCCCCCAATTTCCACCAAGATCGGCGAAGCATGACTGGAACGAAACGAATTGGATTTCCAAACCAATCTGCCAGTTTCCAACTCGACGGCGATCATTCCGGGTGGCGACTTGGTCGAATCGCGTTGAGCGATTGGGACGTAAGTTTCTGTCTCCGACGGTTGAGATTGGCCCAGAGTAGGTATGAAAACGAGTCCGTCACCAATCATCGGGCTCGATGCGTATCCGGACTGAGGTAGCTTGGTTCCGAAATCTGTACACAAATCCCGATTCCAGAGAGTTGCGCCTGTTTCGACGTCGATGGCGGTAACCTGGGCATCAATGCTAACTACAATGATCACGTTCCCAACCATTGCGGGCGTGGCGTGGGGACCAGCGTATTCCGAATTAAAAGCCTGATAACGAACCGGAATTTTTTTCTCCCAAGAGGTCTTACCTGTCTCGAGAGAAAATTTTCGGACGACTTCATCGGTCCGCAAAAGGTAATGACAAAATCCAAATCCGTTGTTGTCGACAAGAACCATCGAATGCCCTGGTCCCAGTTTTTGTTGCCAAACAAGACTTGGTGGTCGAAGGAAATTGAATTGGGGTTCTTTGTTCTCAGTGATTCCAGATGGTTGCAATTGGTTCCACTGGCGGAACGTTTTTTCTTGTGCACCTAGTTGAGGCCCATAAAAAAATACGATCAGAATCAGGACGAACAAAACGAATGGGTGAATCATGGGTCTTATGCAGATTGCACTCTCCAAGTGTTGTGAAATCGTATCCCTGGAGTGATTCAACAAACCGTTGCACTCTATGCGGTGCCCTTTGACTAGTCCCACGGACGATTGTATTCGAGCCGATCAAGCCGATCCTTCTTGGTTGGAATCCCACAACTTGAGTCAATCTTTCACTTCCTCGAGAGACTGTTCCGGATCGGATGTTGAACGGCTTTCCAGTGCCATCCGAATGGGGACTTCGCCAAAATCAAGCGAATCTCGCAAAACGCCTAAAAGATAACGACGATAGGTTTTTGAAAACGCATTTGGATTGTTACATTTTAAAACGATGGTTGGTGGCTGGATCCCAATCTGGGCTGCATAAAAAATTCTTGGCCGTCGCTTATTTGAACCCATTGGTGGCGGATGATTGATTAACGCTTCTTTGATAATTCGATTCAATTTCGGAGTAGGCACACGCGTTCTAGCCTGCTTGTAAAGCATTTGAGCATGGTTAAGCAGCCGCTTACAATTTTGTCCCGTTTGGCCGGTTACAAATGCAATCGGCGAATTCCACATCGTCGTAAAATTATCTCGGACGTAATCGGCCCAGCGCTGCGTTACCATATGTTCCGCCATCAGGTCCCATTTGTTGACAACAAAGATGCAAGGCTTGTAGTTTTGTTCAATGTAGCCAACGAGCTGACGATCGACTTTACTGATGCGTTTACTCGAATCGAACATCATCAGCACAACGTCGGCATATCGAATCGTCCGGTGAGCGCGGTGGGTTCCATAAAAATCGATATCTGTGCGAACGCTCTTTTTTCGACGTAATCCGGGAGTGTCGATCGCGACCATCGTTTTCCCGTCGATTTCGAACCGAACGTCGACGCTGTCTCGAGTTGTTCCTGCAACTTCGCTGACAATCATTCGATCCGATTCAACTAGCGAATTGATGAACGTACTCTTGCCAACGTTCCTTCTTCCGACGAGGGCAAATTTCATTTCGGGTCTGATTAATTCTCGTTGATCGAGTTCTTTTTGATCGGGAAGCTTTTCAAGGATGGCTTCAATCAATTTTGATTTGTGCCGGTTGTTTTTGGCA
>JBCCSJ010000276.1:0-7865 GCA_039200505.1 Planctomycetota bacterium
ACGTCTCAGCGGGCATCAGAATCGAAAGAGCGATCATCCGCCCGGATGGCAGAAACTGTGGAAAGGCTGGCATGAGCTTCATGCAATGATCGTCGGAGCTCGATTCGCAAAACAATTCAAAAAATGTGGGTAAACCTAAGCGTTAGCCGCGGTTTGCCATTGAAAAAAGTCTACTCCTAGCGTGCGAAACGATCGAGTACGTCCCGCTTGCCCAGCGGGACATCGCCCAACATGGCCCGCAGTGCAGATAAAGGAACCGTGGCTAACTAACGCCAAAACGGCTAAGCGATTGAAGAATCTGCGTCACGTAATCAGTTGATCGGATCCTTGAACAGAATTTGATTGAACTTGGCCAGCTTTCGTAGCTCCTGCGCTTGTTAGCCGATCGGCGTTAGCCGCGGCTTGCCATTGAAAAAAGTCTACTCCTGGCGTGCGGAACGATCGAGTACGTCCCGCTTGCCGAGCGGGACATCGCCCAACATGCCCCGCAGTGCAGATAAAGGAACCGTAGCTAACGCCAAAACGGCTAAGTGATCGATGAATTTGGGTCAATCTCCAACGCGTTTTCGATGTTTCCAAGGTTGAAGCTCAACAATACTATCTTCAGCGGTTCTATCCCGCGGTCGGGATGCCAAAAGTTGCCAATCAGGTCATTCATTTACTCCAGACTCACTACCTCTCGACCTGCAATGGTCCCAATGGCTCGCCAGATGTCCAACTCAATTCGGTCAGAAAGCGATCGGGCCGAACCATCCAGCATTCCGATCATGACGACACCACCGGCGTGATAACTTCTAGACGTAATTGCTGCATAGGTTGCTTTGGTAGTACTGTTGCCCTCTTTTTCTGAATTCACATCGATATCGTAGGTTTCACCATTGAATTCGTAAGGCACCACGGTGTTAGGAGTAAACACGGTTGTGATTCCTGAATGATGAACCCGTCCATCACACCATTCAGTGTGTCCGGTATTTTTATGAAGCGAGCCACCCAGTTTGATCTCGCCGGAATAACTGGCGAATGCATTAGGATCTGTTGGAGGTACAGGCCCGGGGTCTTGAGTATTGCGAATGTAAGGTTGAAATGCTTTGACTTCGGCAACACAAAGCGTGTTACTTTGACCATCCCTAACGGAACCGAATCGAACTTTCCCATTGACGTAAAACAACCCATCGCCCGGATCACGTTCGATCGGATCGTAGACCAACCACGACCCAAAATTGAATCCATAGTTGTGCGGATACACAAATGGCTGACCATTCTTGATCCGAACCGTATCATTAATTTCATTGGGACACTGATACATGGGAACTCGCAGCGTTGGCACGCCTGTGGCAACATTGACAGGATCGCTCCAGGGAAGATCAAACTCGATTAAGTCATAGGCGTTTGCTTGATCACAATAAGGCAGCAGTTGGGCGTGAATGGACCACGATCCGTTTCCAGTTGCCGTTCCCCCGGTTGCCAATTCGTAACTTGGCGGAAGTTTCCCTTGAGCCGCTTCATAGTTGTGGGCACTGAGAATCATTTGCCGAACATTGTTGAGACACGCCGTTCTACGAGCCGCTTCGCGAACACTCTGGACAGCCGGGAGTAACATTCCAACCAGAATACCGATAATGGCGATCACAACCAGAAGTTCCACCAGTGTAAATCCATTGGTTTTCTGAACAAAACCGGTCCGATAATGAGCTTTTGACACGTTGCAAAATCCTTTGGGGTAAAATACGACAACACCCGCTCAAGGAAGCATTTCACGTGCCGATTTTTCCGTGATCGCGACACGGCGAAAACGGCTTTTTCGGTCGAGTGCCCCGAACGACTGCGTCGAAATTTCCGACACCTGTCGGTTTAAGTGACACCCCCCCAATGAATATCTATGAAGTGGCCACTCAAGTATCAGATCTTTGTCAGCCTGCTTATCATTCTGCTTCTGGCGACTTTGGCGATTACAGTTACTAACATTCGAATCGCGTGGATTAAAAATCGACAACAGGAAAACCTGCGCATATTTCGAATCGAAGACGCTTTATCGACATCCAGATTTCCGCTAACTCAAGGGGTGCTTGAGAGCATGAAAGCACTGGCAGGGGCCGAATTGGTTCGCATTGGTTCGAACCACTCTTTTGTCGCGGGCACGATGAAGGTCGAACAAACCGAAGAACTTTACAAGGTTAAGGACGGGATGATTATTCATTTGGCCGGCAGAAACTACTCTCATTCTCGTATTGAGTTAAAAGACCGTGGGTCTCAATCTGGCCCGGATTCACTGCACATTTTGGTGGAACAAAAATCGGGAACCGAAATCCTGCTTGAAGCCGGACGAGGCCCTGTCGTTGTCGCTGCAGTTGTACTGCCGATCGCGTTTTTAATCAGTTTGTTTGTCGCCAATCAATTGGCCGAACCACTTAAAACATTGACGATTCAAGTCGATAAAATCGCCGATGGAACGCAGCAATCGATTCCTGATTTTCAAAGAACCGATGAACTTGGAATTCTTGGCAACGCTGTCAATAAAATGAGCCACAAGATTCAAGAACACGAAATTCGGCTTCGCAAAAACGAACGTCTGCAGACACTTATCCAAGTGAGCAGCGGCATCGCACACAATTTAAGGAACGCAGTAACCGGTTGTAAAATGGCCATCCAACTGATGCCAACCCAGTATTCACAACTGAAAGAATCGGACAACTTTAATGTCGCGAATCGACAACTGGACCTCATGGAAACCTACATTGATAAGTTTATGATTCTTTCGCGGGATCAAACCCAAACTACGCCCAATCGCGAACTCGAACCGACCTGTTTGGCACGAACTCTTGAATCAGTCATGGAACTTCTACGTCCTTCGGCCGAACACTTAAAAGTCACGCTGGAAATGGAAATCGACAGCGACGCTTCGCAAGTGATGATGGTTGCCGACGACGCATTTCAATTGATGTTGAATTTGATCAACAATGCAATTCAAGCTGCCAGTCGCTACCAGGCAAAATCTGGAGGAACGGCTGCAAAATTGAAAGGTAGGGTCGTTGTCAGTCTGAAAGTTAAAAATAAGATTGTTGATTTTGAAGTCACCGACAACGGCGATGGCCCGCCGGCACTCATCGCCACCTCAATTTTCGAACCTTTTGTTACCGGATCGCAGGAAGGCACCGGACTTGGATTAGCTGTCGTGAAAGAAATTGCTGACAGCGTCGACGGTGAGGTTGGTTGGATTCGGACAGAGGACGAAACTAAGTTTTGGTTTCTCCTAAACCAAGCTGATACTCCTTTTCAAGTTAGCCAGATGGACCAATAGCCCCGCCCAACCGATCTTGAATTTCAAACCAATGGACTTAACGATTTAATAGAACATGGCAAAGATACTGATCGTTGATGATGAAGAAAGTATCTGCTGGGGACTTTCACAACTCTGTTCTCAGCTAGGTCACGATTCGTTTTCCGCATCGAGTGCTGAACAGGCGATGGAATTCAAAGACCCATTATCCATTGACTTGGTGATCAGCGACGTTCGCCTGCCCGGCATCGACGGGATTGGAGCCATCGGGCAATACAAAAAAGTCTTTGGCCCGATCCCGGTTATCACGATTACTGCATTTGGCGATCTGAAAACTGCAATCGATGCGATTCAACGGGGAGCTTTCGAATATATCGTCAAACCGTTTGATTTAGAACGAGTCAAAACAATCATCCGACAGGCACTGACAGCTCGCAAGATGCTAGAGCTGAACCCTCAGGATGGAGTCGAAAGCGATACAGATTCCCATGAGCCGAAACTGATCGGAAGCTCGCCAGTGATGCAAGAGGTTTTCAAACAGATCGCGCTAACGACGACCTCGGATGCTCCCGTATTGATCACCGGGGAAAGTGGGACGGGAAAAGAGCTGACGGCACGATCGATTCACCGTTTTGGATCCCGATCATCGAAACCTTTCGTGGCTGTCAATATTGCCTCTCTGAATCCTCTACTTGCCGAAAGCGAACTGTTTGGGCACGTCAAAGGAGCGTTCACCGGAGCAGATTCAGATCGCAAAGGGTTAATGGAACAGGCCAACGGAGGCACACTTTTCCTGGATGAAGTTGCCGAAATTCCATTGGAAATTCAAGTCAAACTTTTGCGTGTGCTCGACCTTGGCGAAGTGACTCCAGTCGGATCCAACCGCCCGATTCGAACTCGTTTCCGATTAATTTCGGCGACCAATCAAGATCTAACCACTCAGATCAATCATGGAGAATTTCGCCACGATCTGTTTTACAGGCTTCGAACGTTCGAAATTCATTTGCCCCCTCTGAGAGATCGGAAACAGGATCTTAAAGAATTGGTAGACCACTTTCTGGCTCATTCAACGCCCCAATCCTCGTATACCGATGAGTTTCTAACAGAAGTTTTGAAGCGTACCTGGAAGGGGAACGTACGTGAACTTCGTAGCGCGATCGAACGAGCAGTGACCTTGGCTCGGCAAGGCGTATTGTTGCCCGAACATCTTCAAGATTCTTTGGATCACCATCCGGCCGTACGTGCGACTGACCTCGAAGGCAAAATTCAAAGTTTGATTCAACAATGGACACGCGAAAATTGGACCGACGACTCCAAACCAAATTTGTACGAATCGTTGATTGAAATGCTAGACCCCGCAATCGTGATGCAAGCCTTTGAATTGAGCGACGGACAATATTCGGCAGCCTCCCGTCGACTTGGCATCCATCGAACAACATTCAAACGAAAGTACGACTTTGCTAAGCCAAAAACTCAAACAGATTTTCCTGATGCGTTCTAATAGGTTGTTGCAGAAAATATTTGAGGTTCTTGTTGGTGAAATTCACCAGAATCCTTTTAGCATCCGAACGTAAACGGAATTCTTTCCAAGCCTAACCCCCGCAAATAAGTTGTCCCAGAAAACCTGAATTATTTTGACAACGAATTGATCTTAAAATCAGGGTGCAAGGTATCGCAATAAATTCCGCAATGGTTCCCCATCGACATAGGCAGTCGGTTGTCCAATGATGCCCTGTCCCAGGTAGGTTCCATATTTATTTGGAACAAGTTTTAACAAAGGAGTGTACACACCTGATCCGGTCAAAAACGGAGTGTACCATCGAGCCCCCTGAGCTCCATATTGCGGAACACCGACTTGTCCAAATTGATATTGTGGTTGGCAGTAAGGATAACCTTGAGGAATGGCCCCTGGGGCTCCAGGAACCACCGTTCCAGGAACGACTGCACCGGGCGTTAATGCCGGATTCGTACCGACACCAGGATTCAAAGCAGGAGCCTGACTTGCAGCTTGCGGCGTGAAGTTCGCCACTGCTCCTGCGTTGTACCCGTACTGGGGAACACAACAATTCTGTGCGGTACGAACGTTTGGAAACTGATAGGCCGTTTGTCGATAGGCTGTTGTTCCCCAAACTGGCTGACGAGATGCGTAACGATCTCCAATTAGATTTGGATTGGAATTAAAATTTGAACTGGCAAGGCTTGCCGAGTTTGAATTCGACCGGATATTCGGTCGATCCAAGGTAGATGCCACTCCGATTGATAAATTAGAGTCACGGGGCTGCATCGAACTAGGTGCATCGACTCGCCTGTTAGCGGCCGACGCCTGAGAATAGAACCCTGGCTGTCTCAATTTACCTTGTCCGAAATAACTTGGCCCTGTCGTCGCGGGGTAAGGATAAACGCGACGCTGTTCTTGATAAAATGAGGTTGTCCGACGATCTGCTATTTGTTCATTGGCTTCGTTGCGACTGGGAAGAGCCTTGATATCCTGCAGAGTTTGAATTCCATTTTTCGGTTCTTGTCCTTGCGAGAATGGTTTCCCAGCAAGGATCAAAGCTACAATAAAAATGCACAGGACTTGGTAACGCATATTGCACCTGATCGGATCGACAACGAAGGATTACGATCTGTAATTACCAAACTTCCCAGTTTGCCCCAATGCCATTCAGGTGTCATCAAGGAAAAAAGCCCTGCAATGAGTGACGTCTGCTTTCAGAAGCTTCCTGGAGGGCCGCAAAGTTGCAAAGTTCTGGTCGAAATCTGAAGCTTTCAGTCAGCACAGGGCACACATATATTTGAGGCTTCGGAAAGGCCTTCGTCAAATGCTCGAGGTGTTTTAAAGCTGATTCAAAACAAAACGAAAACCTTAAAATATCTCAAAGTGATTACCGCTGGCTGAATAACGACGCCAAACCAGCTAGACGCAAATTTTCATCCAGGCAAACCGTAAGACTTCGAGCCACACCCCAGCAATTTGCGTGGAACCTAACCGCGACATTTTATTTCTCGCTGTCAACCACTTGGGCTTGATCTGATAGTTGACGGCGACGTACCCCGATTCCTGTAAAACCGAAAAAAATCGTCATTAACGGGCTGATCCAATTGAAAAAACAGAATGGGGCATAAAGGATCGTGTCGACACTCAGAACAGTACTTTGGGCTGCACCACAGGTGTTCCATGGAATCAATACGGAAGTCACCGTCCCCGAATCTTCCAAAGTTCGACTCAGATTCTCGGGAGCAAGATCTCGATCTTCATACGCTTCCCGGTACATCCGGCCTGGTACGACAATGGAAAGATATTGGTCGGACGCGGTCGCGTTGACGAACAGACAAGTTCCCGCCGTCGTAGCCACCAGCGATCCATTCGAATTGGCCAACGATATTAACGGCTCGGTGATCCTCTTTAACAACCCAGTGCCTTCCATGATTCCACCGAAACACATGGCGGTTACGATCAACCAGATCGTATTTAGCATCCCTTGCATCCCTTTCCCTTTCAGCAATTTTGCCGCCGCAATATTAGCTTCCAATTTTGGAAAGGTTTTTTCGAGTCGTTGCTTCGACTCGACAAATTGTTCCCACGTTAATTCTTCGTTTCCTGTCTGCTCTCGAGCGGCGTCCAATTTCAGTTCCGCTAACTCGGAACTCCAAACTTTCACGTCATCATCACTAATCGCCTGGACTGATTCGAACGCCATTGCATTGACCGTGGCCACATAGGATCGAGTCGCATAGCTATCGGTTTCTTCCAATCCGGAAATCCGAGTCACCATCGCAGGCTGAAAAATAACAGCGAATAGGGCTCCCAACAAAGTTCCGACAAAAAGTGCCGCCAACGCATCGACCTTCATCACCACCATTACCAAAACAGCCAAGGGAACCAGGAATAAAACGGGGGAAAGGGTATCAAATTGATCAACCATTACCGCCTTCAAGGCCTGGGTATCAGAAACCGAACCACTTGATTCGATATTCATGCCAATCACGAGATAGATTCCGCAGGCTATCAAAAAACTGGGTACCGTTGTCCATAACATGTATTTGATGTGAGTAATCAGATTAGTTTCAGCCATCGCTGCGGCGAGATTGGTTGTATCAGAAAGAGGAGAAATCTTGTCACCAAAGTAGGCTCCAGAAATGATCGCGCCTGCAGTCAACGGAATACTCACATCCAAGGCAGTCCCGATGCCCAACAAAGCGATGCCGACTGTCGCTACCGTAGACCAAGAACTACCTGTCGCGATAGAAACGATTGCCGAAATCACGGCGGCAGCTACCAAGAATATTTGCGGATTTAAAATATCCAAACCGTGGTAGATCATCGCCGGGACTACACCGCTGATCATCCAGGTTCCCGCCAAAGCACCGATCATCAACAAAATCAAAATTGCGGCCAACGCAGATCCGATTGCGTTTTCAATCCCTTTGATCATTACCCCAAAGGGAACTTTATAAAACAATCCTACAGCCGCGGCGGGACCCCCCGCCACCAAGAGTGCAATCTGATTTGGGCCATAATAGGAAACCGCGGAATAGATGATTACATTTTTAGCAAGCAAAGCAATAATTAAAAAAAACGGTATCA
>JBCCSJ010000277.1:0-7817 GCA_039200505.1 Planctomycetota bacterium
CTTCGAGCAGATTGGCCGACGATGAGCATCGTGATTCCTTGGCGTTGACAGAGAGAATTCAATGATCTGCTCATGTCAGGGAATCCACTTTTAAATCAATACCAATTTCTGATAGCAACAAAAAACACTGCAACTTCAAAACTGACGCGTCGGGTTAAGATTGGATGTGGTCCATTTCTGACGAGTAAATTCATTTTGTTGTAAAAAATGGAGACGCTTACTCATCAGGAATGGTCAGCTTGTATGTCAATCATAACCCGATACGTAAGTGAGGGAACATATCCTGGTTCGACCTACCGAAGGAGCCATCGAGGGCTCGTTACTGTCCATGTCGCGCTGTAACATTCTCTTTTTCACACTGTAATTTGCCAGGGATTGCATGATGGATGAGTTCGCGATCAAAAAGGACATCGGGGAGTGCCACATGAGTGATCCCGTTGCGTACTTCCTGACATGGGTCACCTATGGATCATGGTTGCCTGGTGATCAGAGAGGTTGGGTCGAATATCATAAAGGATGGAAGCTTCCGAACCCTCTCCTTGAAATTGAATGTAAAATTCGGCAGTCAGAGGAGTCATGCTTGCTGACACAAAGGGATCGTTGTTTAGTCGAAACTCAGATTGCTAGAACCTGCGAAACTAGGAAATGGAGACTGTTTGCCGTTAATTGTCGATCCAATCATGTTCATGTAGTTTTGGCCGCTTCGAATACGCTACCAACAAAGATTCGAATTGACTTGAAAGCGTATGCAACTCGAAGGCTAAAGATAGAATCAACGCAAGCAGGACGAAAAAATTGGTGGGGTGAACGAGGAAGCGTCCGTTGGGTTTGGAACAAAGAATCGCTTGATCAGGTGGTTCGTTACACAAAAATGGGGCAGTAGTGATTCGCCAAGTACTAGATTAGGGAAAGGCTAGCAAACAAAGTACTTGGTGAGTCAATTGCAAATCTTGATACACCGGAGGGCGTCGAAATACAGGTTATCAACCCGATGTTTTAGAAAGTTACGCTGCTTGGTCTGATGCCGTGTGAAATCTCTCGTTAATTCGTTGGGTCAGGATGGTTGTTGACCCTTCCTAAGAGTACATCTACTTATTTGTATTTTTTAGAAATCGTTTATGCCGACATTCTGCTAAGCCAATAAGCTATCGGTCGTGGTCCGACTTATTAGGCACAGATCAGCTGTTAAGTTGATAAGCCATAAATACCCAGATACGTAAGAGTGCAAAATATCTTGTTTCAGCGTACTGGGAGCCCTCGCTGATGCGTTGTCGCGTCGGGTTAAGATCGATTGTAGTTCGTCGCTCACACTTAAATTTAGCGATTTTGGCCAATCGAGAAACTTAACGCGTTACCGGATTTAGTTCTGACCAGCTATGGTCGCATCATCGACTGTTTTAAGTGATGCTTGTATCTGATAGCAAAAGTTCCAATCTCAATCGACCCATGCTGCCTATATCTCTTGCTGGCCGCTTGTCAGTCGATACCAACTGCGAGAAAATTAATTGTCTAGTTTTACCGGCGGACAAATCTGAGTGGATTTATGGAACTCCAGGCATTCGACATATGCGCGATCATCATCGTGCTTTCTGCGATATTTGGTTTTATCAACACCAAGCTTTTGAAGTTGCCAAACACGATCGGCCTGATGATCGTCGCCATCGCATTTACGATGATCATTTTTTTATCGTCCTTATTCTCTGACTTTTTTTTGGAAGCGGCCCGGCAGTTGATTTCCAACATCGACTTTCAACACGTGCTGTTGGAGATCATGCTTGGGTTTTTGCTGTTCGCGGGAGCGATACATACCAATTTTGACCAGCTTCGAGTGCAACGATGGCCGATCCTCGTGTTCGCAACTCTTGGCGTTTTATCGTCAACTTTCCTGTGTGCAATTCTGGTTCTTATCGCCTTTAATCTGATCGGAGTGCAGGTAAAGTTTATCGAATGCCTGTTGTTTGGTGCCCTGATTTCGCCCACAGACCCAATCGCTGTTTTAGGCATCTTAAAAGGGGCCGGTGTACCCAAAAAACTGGAAACCAAAATTGTGGGTGAATCCTTATTCAACGACGGAGTGGGAGTCGTAGTGTTTTTGACCATTTTTCATATCGCTACTGGGGGAAGCCATCCAGGATCCGATCCATCCCACCATCAACATTCGGCCACGACTCACTCGGTCATTTCAGTGGAAGAACAAGCTGACAACGCCGGCGGGCAACTAGAAGACGAAAACTTGGATGAGCGAGTCGCGAACGACCAAAATCAGAACAAGGAAGTTCAACACTTGCACGAAAATTCGGCTGGCAAACCAAATTTTTGGCTGGGTATTTTTAGGCTGTTTGGGCAAGAAGTTTTGGGAGGCCTTGGACTAGGACTGGCATGTGGTTACGTGACCTTTCTGTTGCTTCGGTCGATTGACGATTATGAAATCGAAGTCTTGATCACACTCGCGTGCGTCACCGGGGGGTACGCTTTGGCGTCTTCCCTTCACCTGTCAGCGCCTCTCGCAATCGTGGTTGCTGGGTTGGTCGTTGGCAACGATACCGTTCGTGGAACTGCGATGTCCCAGCAAACGGAGATGTATGTCGACAAGTTTTGGGAGCTGATGGACATCTTGTTTAACTCGGTTCTTTTCGTTTTGATCGGACTTGAGATCCTGCTTCTATCGGTGACCAGCCAAAGTATTTACGCTTCGATTATCGCGATCGTGATCGTATTGTTCGCCCGTTATATGTCATTGATCGCTCCGGTCCGTTTCTTTTCAAAAAAGCTGGACTTTGTTCCTCATACTGCCACCATTATGGCGTGGGGAGGACTTCGTGGCGGAATTTCAATCGCACTGGCTTTGCTGTTGCCGACAGACCTCAATCGGGATCTATTTTTGACGGTCACTTATGGAGTTGTGATCTTTTCGATCATCGTCCAAGGGCTCACCGTGGGTAAGATGGCAAAGCGGTTAATTGGAAGCGAATCGATTCAACAGGCCTGATTCGTGATCTCCAAATCAAAACAGAGGGCGGGCTTTGGCTGCCAATTCTTCGGCAAACTTAAAACTGCTACAAATTCCGTTGGGCAATGAAAGTTTCAATTTTTCCTGTTGGGATTCTTTCAACGGTCGCCCTTCGAGATTTCGGATAAAAACCCCTTTCACCCTTCCAGGAAATTTTTCGCAAATCTTCCGATAGATCTTGGCATCTCTTTCTCCAGAATCACCAACCAGAACGAAATTCCTACCAGGCATTTTTTTCATCAGAGCCTTGATCGCAGAGGCTTTTCCTTTTTGGCGAATCAGCAATAGTTTCTTGAGAAATTGATCCCGTAGCCGGAAGTTACGAAGGTGCATCGTCCCCAGTGGAAACCCAAATTCATCGATCATCGTTTCCAGAGGCTCATACAATTGCCACGGACTTGATGAGACGTAGTGAAAACTCGCTCCTCTGTCTGACCATTCGTTATAAACTTCGACCATTCCCTCAACAGGGCGGAAATTCCGTAAAAACGTGTTGGCCAACAACTCTCGACGATCATTGACCAACGAATCTTTGATCGTATCGTCGATGTCTGTCACCACACTGGTTCCTACCTGCTTCAAAAGGTGGATCCGATTTTCAGCGGGTTGTGCTGAATCATCGTCGAAACCGACCGTATAATTCAGTGGTAGGCCGGACAAGCTTGCCTTCTGCATGGCTGGCATTGGAACATCAATCCATCCCACGAATTTCCCGTTCGCTCGCGTCTTTTTGGATAAGCGATAAGTCACCCCGTTAATCGTAACAATCACCGACCGACGATTTCGAGGATCGGCAAGAAATGGCGTGACCCGGTACTGAAAAACCGGACTCTCCAAGTCCTGCGGCGTTGCATTCATAACACTTCCAAGCATCCGAATCATCACCCGTTTCCGGCGGTTGAAGACGACCGGAATTCGCCAGGCTGATCCTGACACCTGAACCCGAACAATATCTTGTTCTTCATATGCAAGTCCGGGGTGGGCAATAATTTTGGTTTCTAGGGCAACAGTCATTTAGATGAATCGTGGAATCGAATTGGACCGCATTTTTCGAATTGACGATCCACCCATTCAAAAGACGTCGCCATCAAATGTCAAGCATCGACCCAGTACGTCCCGCTTGCCGAGCGGGAAATTCGCTTTAGTGAGCTTGTTTTTCATTGAGTCAAAGTTTTGGTTCCTGGATCTCGAAAGACTTCGCTGAATACGCTGAAGGATGTAAGAAGCCCGGTCGGCAGGGCCAGATACCAATGTAATTGAAAGTTTTCGATGTTCCTTCCGGCAGAAGGAACGTACTGACTTTCAACTCGGGCCAAGTACGTCCCGCTTGCCGAGCGGGAATTTCGCTTCAACGAGCTCGATTTGATTGGTCATCATAAAAAAAGCGACCAGTTTTTTTACTGGCCGCTTTGGATTCAATCACTTGGCTTACGAGTAAGACGTTAGTCCCACCACCACTGGCCATCGGATAAGTTATCAACGGTGATTTCGCTCTTCATGGCATTCAATTTGTCAGAATTCGCGACGTTGATTCGATCCGAATTTAATGCCACTCGAGGTTGAATGCTTACGCCACCGGCTATCGGTGACATGAAATAATTCCCAACCCACTTGGCGTTGGCAACAGGAGCAACCTGAGTGGGGGCTTCCAGCAACTCGACCGAAACCTTGGACTCATCGCCAAACGTTTCCATGTTCCAACCCGCTTTTTGATAGAGTCCCATTTTTTGGATGTAAGCTGCAGTTACCGACAAATCAATCAAGTTCCGCAGTTCCGCCCAAAGGGGATCTTGCTCGGCCAACTTTTCGTAAGCTTTAGTAAACGTGGTTGTGAATGCTCGGCTGGCTCCGCTCATGCCTCGACCACGAACTCGCTGGCCACCTCGAGCAATACTTTCACCCTCGCCGACCAATTTGACTCCCGAGCCGACCAATTCCATGGCGGTGAAGTCTTCGTTCACATGAACGCAATCGTAGTCCGGTTGGAAGAACCAACGCTGCAATGCATTTTTAGAAACGCCGGAAGGAGTCGCCTTTTCCATGTAACTCGTGATTTTGACCTTTTTGGCGTTAGGACGCTTCAGCCCGAGTCCGATCAATTTCATTTCGTAATCTGCTTCGACCAAAACCCTCGCAAAACGGGTTTTTGTAGAGACACCTTGGATGGTAATCTTTTGCATTCCCAATGACTCGCGGAAGATTCGAATCACTTCGTTTTCACGACCAGGTCGGAATTGGCCGCTGCTGGCGATTCGAGCATAAGCGTTTTGGTATCTGGCTAAACCTTCTTGAGTCGGATCAATAGAACAGGTGATCATGCTGGTGCTACGATCGCCGGGTGAAAAACTTCGGAGGGCAACAATTAAATCATTCAGCTGCAAAACAGGCCGACCTGAATTCATCCCCACAACTCGCTCGCCAGCACTCAGGAAAAACGGTTCAGCAGGACCCGCGATCACAATGTCATTCGTTTCGGGATAAAAGAAAACATGAGTGATCTTTGTCATGCCGCCGAGGTAACTCATTTCTGGCGGAATTGGCTTACCTGCGGCGATCAGATCGGCGACCGCTTTTTCCAACCGAGGAAGCGAAATCTTCCTCATTTCAGCCGGCTTTTTCAGATCGTCATTAAGGACCTCTTGAGCTGCTTTCATCCGCTCACGATTCAACTTTTCTGCGTTACCGCGAAAAATTCTTTGCGTCAGCACACCCTGGGCATCGATTTCGATACCCCCGGTAGGAATTCCGTTGGCTGCTCCGGTACCACCGCCGCCTGGGTTGTTACCGCCACCTCCGGTCTGACAAAAGGCGGTTGACTGCGACAAAATCGCTATGGCCAAAGCCGCCGAAAAAACTGCAAATTTACGGGTGAAACTTCCAAGCATGGGGTTCTCCACTAGCCTTTTTTAGATCCGAGAACTGTCTACACAACTGCCCCGACAGCCTCTTAAAGCCTGTTTTTTGTCCAATGTAATATTAATTGCGGTTTACTCGAGTCGCAAGAAAAACTGTGGTTTTCGATCACGAGTTGTCACTGTTTGGTCCCGAGGGCCGAATTTAACGGTCGGTCGCGAAATTCCAGCATCCGGCATCGGCCCCGACGGACAAAACATGCTGTTTGATTATAGTTCGACGCCCATTTCAGACATTAATAACTTCATGTCTTCCCAAACGTATTTTTTGGCTGAGGGGGTTCTCAACAAATAAGCCGGATGATAGGTCACAAGCACTCGACTTCCGCGGTAAGAATGGAATTGACGTCGCAATTTTCCGATCGAAAGGGTTGTGTCGAGAACTTGGCGGGCCGCGACGCTACCCCAGCAAACAACAAATTCCGGCTGGATGGTTTCCAATTGTCGATCGGCATAGCCCCAACAGTTGGACAGTTCGGCCGAAGTTGGATTTCGATTTCCCGGGGGACGGCACTTTACCGTGTTGAGAATATAGATTTCTTCCCTCGAAAGTTTGCAGGCAGCCAAGATTTTATCCAACAATTTACCTGCCGCGCCCACGAAGGGTACTCCTTGGCGATCCTCCTCGGCCCCTGGACCCTCCCCAATAAAAACTAGCCGAGTTTCGGGAGTTCCAGTTCCAAATACCGTTTTTCGACGCTGGGAACACAATTCGGGGCATCTCTGACAAGTCGAAACTTCAAGGGCAAGTTCGTCAAGCGTTTGTTGGCGTTGAGCAATTGGTAACGGATCTCCATACGCACTTTGTCCAAACATCCCCGGCGATACGGAATGCTTCACCTGAAAATCAGTTTTTGATTCGTTTATGGCCGTGGCAACTACTTCCTCGGAAATATCCGTCTTCGTTTTGGTAACTCTGGCCGATTGAGCTTTGGAATGCTGCTGAAAGCCTTGTTTGGAATCGTTGACTCCGGAAATCAGGTTGTCTTGAGCTGACTTAGATTTACCGAGTACCGCATCCGACGCGGCACTGCCAAGTCCTGTCGCTGCGGAAACTGACTGGTGCGTCGAGTGCGGCTCCAATGCCGAATTGCAAAATTCAAATCGCCATTTGAAATTGGCAGGTATCGAATCCAGACCCGCCATCTTTAATGATTCGAGTCGTTGAATAACCAACCGACGAAAGTCGGTGAATTCGGGCTCGGTGGTGGCTTGGTCGTGATCTGTCATAAAACCTTGTTCAGGACGAATTTTGAGACTTCAAAGAACCTAAAACAAACTCGATTGTCCGTTCATCGTTGACAAACCATAGACATTTGAAAGAATCGTCAAATCTCCAACATCGCGTCATTTCGGTAAACATGGATTCTGAAATTTGATATCGACAGCTGTGCCTGAGCGGGCCTTGGATTCTATCCCAAAACTAATTTTTTTCTCAACCAGTTGACCGAATCATGGCATTGCCACAAGTCTCTATTGTTGGCCGACCGAACGTCGGTAAGTCCAGTATTTTTAACTGGCTCGCTGGAAAACGTCTGGCCATTGTCGACAACATGGCCGGTGTCACCCGGGATCGGATGACTTTTGTCCTGGAAGAAGAAGGTCGGTATTTCGAAATCGTGGATACCGGAGGAATCGGGATCAACGATGTCGACGAGTTGGATGAAGAGATCGAACAACAAATCGAAATTGGAATCAAAGGTGCCGACCTTTTGCTATTCGTCGTCGATGCCCGAGACGGAAGAACTGGCCTGGACGAAAGGGTTGCCAATCGACTGCGGAGCCTGAACAAACCCGTTTTATTGGCGATCAATAAATGTGACGGCGAAAATTGGGAACTGGAAGCTGGAGATTTTTACCCGCTTGGATTCGAAGAACCGATTCTATGTAGTGCC
>JBCCSJ010000278.1:0-7747 GCA_039200505.1 Planctomycetota bacterium
CAAACTGGGCTTTTATCAGATGATGAAGTTCCCATCGGAGTTTTTTAGCTTCAGCAATCGATTTTGCATCTGGCTGAGGTGCGTTACTTCGCCAATCCAGATTTTTCAAACGCCTTAATTTGGTTTCGATAATTGACCTTTCACGTTCCTTCGTCTTCTTTAGAAATTGCTTTAAAGAGGCGATTTTTTTTGACCATGCGATTACTGAAGGATGGCCAAAGCCAAAATCAGATACCAGCCGATGTTTGAAAATCTCCTCTGACCTCAATGCTTCTTGGATTTGCGATGAGTGAGATGGAGCGAAAGGAATTAACTCTGTGTCAATAGTTGGGAGGTAACCCAGACTGGGAACTGGCCGCAATCCCTTTACGAATACCACGTCGGAATTGCTCAGCTTTCCTTTCGCTAGTTGGGATTTCCGCACCAGATGGGACAATTCGTCAACTCGGCAACCATCGACATCAATTGGGTCAAATTCGCTGCTGGTCAATTCATGATAAGCATTGATCATTGCTGGAAACGGCGTACGATCCGGATACGTTTTCAACTCCAAATGACCTTCGATATAGACTCCAACGATATCGCCTGGCTGCAATAAGTGTTCGCCGTTCATGCTGGTCACAGGTTCAGGCAATTCGCTGTAGTCAACGATCGTTGATTGGTCTGCTGCTTCGTTATGCTGCGTTGGATGATCTGCAGAAACGGCTTTTGATACGCGAACAATTTCTTTAGCGCCGCGTCGTACGACAAGCGTTTCGCGATCAATTTCGATCGAATTTTCATCGCCGACAGGCTTGAGTTCGTACGCTCCAGATTTAATATCGATTCGCTGTTTCGTTTTAAGATCAACGATTCGAACATTGCCTTCAGAACCAATGACTTTAATTTTGATATCTGGATCGCTGGTTTCGATTACCAGTTGGCCCTGATCGGTTGCGATGCGGATGATTTGCGGTGCGAAAAGACTGGCAAAACCTAACATCCCCAGCGCTATCAAACAGACGATCGCTATCGCTGACTTGGTCCATAGCTTCTGTTTGAGTGGACTGTTCGAGCGACGCTGCTTCACGCTGGGTACGAACGTCCACTGGGAAGCGTCAGTTGTAAATGCGTGTGACACCGAAGTTGCATCAGTAGGCCTGTCAGCAGGCATCTTTTGCAAAAGGCTCATTACCAAAGCGGATAGCTCTGGTGAAATCGCTGGATCAAGATCCTGCGGGTGAGCTGGCAAATCGTTTTGCACAGCTTGCAACGTCGACAGTACATTTTGACCCTGAAAAGGCAGTCTACCGGTCAGCATCTGGTAGGTCACACAGCCCAAACTGAAAAGGTCGCTGCGGGCATCGATATCACTGCCTCGAGATTGCTCCGGCGACATGTAGCTGGGTGTGCCGGCAAGCATACCGGTGAGTGTGAGCGATAGGTTCTCGTCAGCTGCTCTGACTAGTCCAAAGTCGAGGATGATGGCATCGCCGGTTTCTTCCTCCAGCCAAACGTTAGCCGGTTTGATATCGCGATGAACGAGGCCGACGCGATGAGCGGCTGAAAGTCCTGCTGCAATTTGACTAGCGATCCTACGTATTTCGGCTTCGGAAAGCTCTTGTTCAGATTGCATGCGAGTGGCAAGTGTTTCACCGGGAATCCATTTCATCGCAATGAAAGCGAGGTCTTGTTCCACGCCAACCTGATAGATTGAAACTACGTTAGCGTGGTCCATCGCTGCTGCGGCACGGGCTTCAGTAAGAAAGCGGGTCTTGGCAGCATCACCTAGTGAGGGACGCAAGATTTTGATGGCGACTTTTCGATTCAGTGCTGTATCTTTTGCAAGATAAACGACGCCGCTGCTGCCAGCTCCCAATCGCCGTTCGATGTGAAAGGAACCGAAGTAACCGATCCCCCGTTCGTTGCTTGGTGCAAAGTTCGACTCAATTTCGCGTGCTTTAGAGTCCGCAGTTTCGGATTGAGTAATTGTTGTTCCAAGTCTCGGAGGATTGGAAGACGACCAGCTTTTTGCCTTGTCCAGCAAAAATTGAACTACGGCGCGGTCAGCTTGCTCATCAATGTTCGGCTGTTGTTCCTGCCCATTGTCCGGCGAACTATGCACCGCAAATGCTTCAATAGCTAGATTATCAAACGTGTCGGAACTGCTCAGTCCTTGTAGCGTCTCGTTACAGGGAGAGCAAATTTCAAGATGCGATTCAACGGCTTGTGCGTCGTCTGAACCCAGTTCTCCAGCAAGGAATTCGACAAGCTGTTCTTCTGGCGGGCATTCTTTGGCTTTCGTCATTGCAGTCTCGGCTCAAATGGATCCAGTATTTGGCAGGACATTCCATCAATGTCACTCGCTATTTAGGACTATGCGCCTGGTGACTCGATTTAGCATTTTGGTTTCAAAAAAAATCCAAACTAATCGATCAATCCTTCTAATTGCTTTCGCAGAAGCTGCAGAAACCGGGTTTTTGCCGAGTAAACGGTCCAAACGCTTATGCCGTATCGCTTTGCAATTTCGGATGCATTACCTTGGGTCAAAACGAAATCGCGGACCGCTGCCCAAGTCTTTGGCTTGAATTTTGGTTCGATCAAATTCATTGCCTGAGCGATCAAAAGCTGTTTATATTCAAGATCCCAAATCGATTGGGCGGACTCAGTGATGCGTTGCAAATTAGACTGTCCGACGTCATCGATGGCCAGTTTCTTTCTGCGGCAATGTTCGCGATGTCGATTGAGAGTGATTGTCCGCAGCCAACCGCGGAAACTTTTGGAAGCGTCGTAATGAAACGAGGGAAGTTTTTGAAACACGATTGCTAGAACTTCTTGAACCAAGTCCGCCGCGTCGTCGGCGTTAAGGCCCGACTTTCGCGACCAGTAAAACAACAGTGGTGTGTAAAGTTCAACGAAGCTTTCCCAAGCTTCCGCATCGTCGACCGTGCGCAGCCTAATCAGTAAACTTTGGGAAGTGCTTTGAATCATGCGCTTAGTCTCACAAACTTTTTTCGTAAATCAAGTGATAACCTCTATCTCGTCAATCATGAAACATGACCTGGGTCAATCTTCATTCAGGTTATTGTAGACTCGCTGCCAGTTACCGTCATTTACCGGATCCTTAACCAGGAAGTGATTGACTTTTGGTTGTCATAAGATTGGAAGTAGCGTCTTGTCCAATTTGATTCAGCTTAGTCTTTTGAACGCATTTGTATTTTCAATAGAGAGTACTTTGAATTGATTTCATGTTGTTTATGAAGCAATTGAACTTCTGCTTCCTCGCGATAGTGCTGGCAGCAACAGCGGGCCGCACTTCATTTTCAATAGGATCTGCAGAAGTTTACAAGTCCGTATTAGCAGCCAATTGCAAGAAAGGAAAAATTGAAGCGATGCCTGCAACTCCCATTAGCGACATCAAAGTGATTACCAGAAATAACAATACCAGCTCCTTCAAAGAGCGGGCATCAAGAAAGAAGAAGAATGTCCGAAGTGTTGCGAGCATCAAAAAAAAGAATTCAAAAAGTTAGACTTTTCCACCGCTATCCCATTCTAGCTCACCGCTCGATTTCAGTCTGATTCGGGTGATTTTCCGAGCGATTTCTTTGGTTTAAAATTCAAGTCATCCTTCCAACCGTCGGATATTTTATTTGTTGAATCGTCTGATCTTGAACTCTACTGTTTCACGAAAGTGACAGGATTCTAAGATGCAAAATAGCCAACCAAAATGTGCCCGTTACCAGATTCAACTGATTGCCAGTGGCGATTTGCGGCTCTCGGCAAACCAAACGTGCTGGCCTGCCCAAGCAGAGATGGAAAAACAATTGTCCAATGCTATTGCGGATTTCGGCTTCGAACTGGTTAGGGCACATCCGTTTGATCCTGATCTCGGACACGGTTTTATAGCCAGTCAGGATCAAGGTCGAAAAGTATTTAAAAATTTGGATCCGGACGGTCCGTTAATCGTTGCCGAGTCTGTTTGGCAGTATTCTCACCATGTATTGATCGGGCTTGTTTCTCATCGGGGCCCAATTTTGACGGTTGCCAACTGGTCGGGACAGTGGCCGGGCCTGGTCGGGATGCTGAATCTTAACGGCAGTCTCACTAAAGCGGGCATCAATTATTCAACTCTTTGGAGCGAAGACTTTGGTGATGATGAATTTAAAGAGAAACTAAAACAATGGTTGGATTCCGGAGAATGTAAGCATCTCACCAATCATGTGATCCCATTGGATCAGGTGAAAATTGATTCAAGTATTATTGAAATCGGAAATCAGTTGGCCGATGAGATCCGAACAACAAAAGCGATTCTGGGCGTGTTTGATGAAGGTTGCATGGGGATGTTCAATGCCATTATCCCCGATCATCTTTTGAACCCGCTCGGCATTTTTAAGGAGCGATTAAGCCAGTCGGCACTCTATTTCGAAACAATGCAAGTCAGTGACCTTGAAGCAGAAGCCGTACTTCAATGGTATCACGACCATGGATTTCAGTTTCATTTCGGTTCTGATGAGTCAAGCGAATTGACGCGTTCCCAAGTTTTGCTCCAGTGCAAAATGTACATTGCCGCGGTGCGAATCGCTGACGATTTTGGGTGCGATGCTGTCGGAATTCAATATCAACAGGGATTGAAAGATCTGCTTCCGGCTTCTGACTTGGTCGAAGGCACATTGAATAGCTCTTCTCGACCTCCTGTATTTTGCCGGAAGGGTGAAAGGGTGCTTTACGAAGATTCAGCGATTCCGCACTTTAACGAAGTCGACCAGTGCGCGGGTGTGGACGGATTATTGATCAATCGGTTGCACCGAAAGTTAAGTCAGCCAGTCGAAAATACGCTCCACGATTTGCGATGGGGCGATGCAGACAAATCTGGGACCACAGGCGACTATGTTTGGGTGTTTGAAATTTCTGGTTCGGTTCCTGCCGAGCATCATGTCGGTGGCTGGGCCGGTAGTTCCGGTTATCGACAACCAGCCATGTATTTTCCCAAGGGCGGATCAACTCTCAGTGGTGTTTCAAAACCGGGAGAAGTCATCTGGTCGCGAATTTTTATCGAAGATAACGTATTAAAGATGGATCTTGGTCGTGGAAAAGCGATTGAACTTCCTGCCGAAGAAACCAGGCGAAGATTGGAATCGACGACTCCCCAATGGCCTATCATGCATGCGGTAACCTATGGAGTTAGTCGAGATCAGATGATGGCCCGGCACAAGGCGAACCACATTCAGGTAGCTTACGCTACCGACGCAGAGTCGGCCGATCAAGCGATGTTGGCAAGGGCTGTGTTAGCACAGAAACTTGGAATTGAAGTTTCCATTTGCGGCTGCCGAAAAAATGGATCCCGATGGTAGACGTCGTTTTTTACCGGGAAAACTTTGAGCTTAATGTGCATGGTGGCTGTGAAGGGTTTGTGTTAATGGCTTGGGTGAAGCCTCGGGACTCAAAAGAGCAAAATGGGGACCACTACCTTGGTAAAGGCGATCTACTGGCTCTAGATTTGCACAGCAGCACTCACGAGCGATTAAACCGGCTAAGTTGCCTCGGAAAAGGAGAGCCTTTATTCAGCAATCCAATTTAATGGCGAAAGCCATTGGCAGGTAGCTTGGGAGAAGCCCCGGGCCATTAGTGCCTCATCCTAATGTGCGATGGCTGCGAGAGCGATCGCTCGAATCCGATTTCCTGCCTCAATTGCGTCTTGTTCGGTAATGTGCACATGAGTCACCGCCCGAACATCCTCGTGACTAAAGGGGAACATCCAAACACCCGCAAGTTTGGCTTGTTCACAGAATTCGGTTGCCGACATCAGATCGGGATCGACTCGAAAGACGAGAATGTTGGTCTCGACCTGATCAACGTCCAATGTCAAGCCATCCGTATCGCTAACGGTCTCGGCAATAATACGGGCGTGTTTGTGATCATCAGCCAACCGTTCGACATTATTTTCCAATGCGAACAGTGCCGCGGCACCAAGAAAGCCTGATTGACGCATTCCCCCGCCGAATAATTTCCGATGCCGCCGCATTTTGGCAACCATTTCGTTTGATCCAATCAAACAGGAACCAACCGGAGCGCCCAGACCTTTTGAAAAGCAGACGCTGATCGTATCGAAATGCTGCCCCCATTGTTGAGCCGAAACTCCCGAAGCAACGATGGCATTGAAGATGCGGGCTCCATCAAGGTGGGTAGCTAAACCATTGTTGTGTGCCCACTGACAGACTTCGACCACTGTTTCGTAAGGTTGAACAACACCCCCACCTTTGTTGTGAGTGTTTTCAATACAAAGCAGTTTGGTTTGAGCCATATGCTCGTTGTTCGGCCGGATCAAGTTTGTCAGCTGATTCAGATTTAGAACGCTGTTTGAGCCTTTGACCGTTCGCGTTGCAACTCCGCTTAATTGAGCAAATCCCGCCTGTTCGTAATTGTAAATGTGGCAACCAGATTCGCAAATCAGTTCATCCCCAGGATTGCAGTGTAGCCGAACCGCAACTTGATTGGTCATGGTTCCAGAGGGCATGAACATGGCGGCATCTTTGCCAAAAATTTCAGCCGTTTTCTGCTGAAGCCTCTCTACCGTCGGGTCGACGTCGATTACATCATCATTGACTTCCGCGTTGGCGATTGCTTGCCGCATTGATTCGCAGGGCACTGTCAGGGTGTCAGATCGAAGATCAATCATCAATTATTCCGAGAATCGACTTACAGTTTGGCAAATGCATCCATTGCCTGTTTGATATTTTCATCAGTCAAAGCTGCTGAGACTTGAACACGAAGACGGGCTTCTCCTTTGGGGACGACGGGGAATCCGAAACCGATTACCATCACACCCAAGTCAAAAAGCTGCTTTGATTTTCGAATCGCTTCTGCTTCATCACCAATCATGATTGGGATGATCGCGGTAGGCGAGGGCGCACAATCGAATCCAAGGTCGGCAAGACCTTTGCGAAAGGAAGCCACGTTTTGGTGGAGTCGAGCCACGATAGAAGGGTCATTTTCGACAACTTCAATCGCTTTGGCAGCACTGTAAGCAACCGTTGCAGGTAGGGCATTTGAAAAAAGACTGGGTCGACCTCGTTGTTCCAACAGACTGATTGCGTCGGCTGAAGCAGCGATATATCCGCCTGCCGCACCGCCCAATGATTTTCCTAACGTTCCGGTAAATATATCGACTTTACCCATTAAGTTAAAATGCTCATGCGTTCCCCGGCCACCTTTGCCCAATACGCCAACTCCGTGGGAGTCATCGACTACCAATAAAGCGTTATATTCCTGACACAATTCAGCCAGTTTGGGCAGGTCAGCAACATCGCCTTCCATGCTGAATACCCCATCGGTAACCACCCAGATCGTCTCAGCGGAGGCGTGTTCTTTCAGCAGACCTTCAAGCTGTTCCATGTCGCTGTGTTTATAGACTTGTTTTGCCACTTTTTTGGACATTAGACGCATGCCGTCAATAATGCTGGCGTGATTGAGTTCGTCCGACAGAACCACATCCTGCGGTCCAACCAAAGTAGGAAATAGAGCTTCGTTTGCATTCCAGCAGCTGACGTACGACAAAGCCGATTCGGTCCCAATAAACTTGGCTATTTTGTCTTCCAAAAAAACGTTACCTGTCCTCTAAGTTTGATTTCAAGAAGCTAAAACTGTCATTCAAACGATTCACAAAATTTGCTATCACCTCCACCACCGCCAGAACCGAACGGGCGAGCGCATTCACATCACCCTGATAAACCATCTGCTCTGCGTCGATGCCTTGCTGCAGCGTCTCCGC
>JBCCSJ010000279.1:0-7735 GCA_039200505.1 Planctomycetota bacterium
GTCTGAAAAAAGTCAGGAATGACGCTGATTGGCATACGTTCTCGGCACCCTATTCAGTTGTCAAATAAAGAAGTACAGGTGTTTGGCCTCCCAAGCGGTTGAACCTACTGATTCGCCTTCGAAGAGGCGATCTACTGTAAAGCAAAAGTTAAAACGCTGTCCGGGCGGTTGAGATTGCTAATTCGATTCGAATAGTCGATAGACTATCAAGTAAAATCAATCAATCTGAAGATTGCCCACAATTTGCGATTGAAGTCAGGACTACAAGCCGACCAAAAGGTTGGTTTTTGGAAAACGGATGTTAGTTGAGTACAGTCCCCGCTATCCGAATCCCAACTAGTCGGGGTCAGAAAAATGCTCTTCGACCGCTGCCAAAAGCGGGTCGATCGTTTTTTCTTGAATCTTGTGGGGAGGATTCCAGTCAAACCACTCGTAGCCATCATGTTCGGTCAATTGAATTTCAACCGAATTGATCAGTTTGGCGAGATAGATTATCAACTTTTTTTGCTTCACTTTGTGATCCGTTCGCTTGTAACGAACCGCATATTTATGTTTGAATTTGAAATCGTCATCAATTTCAATATCGTCAGTCGAGATACCGGTTTCTTCTTCGAGTTCTCTAAGAGCACATTGAAGATTCGTTTCACCCGGATCGACATGGCCTTTGGGCAAGTCCCAGCGATCAGGGTGCCGCATCAATAAAAATTGGCGTGCGGGTTTTTCTCGGATCAGCAGGAATCCACAGGATTTTAACTTGGCCATCGGCGATCCTTCTCATAACAGCAATCAAGGAGAAACATTTGAAGATTTATACCAAGACTGGTGACCTGGGGGAAACTGGGTTACTCGGAGGCATCCGAATTCCTAAAAGTCATCAAGCCATAGAAGTCAACGGAGCCCTCGACGAAGTCAATTCATGGATCGGTTTGGCCAGAAGCGAGGGCCTGCCTGAAGATATCGACTCCGTTCTGGCTGAAATTCAAAATGATCTTTTTGATCTCGGTAGCCGGGTTGCTGCCAGTATGGGGGATGGTACTCAAGTTCCCGCTTTTGAGTCGGATCGTAACGAAAAAGTTGAAAATTGGATCGATCAATTTGACGCCGAGAATCCTGATCTTCGAGTCTTCATTCTGCCGGGAGGAATCCGAAGTGCCAGTCTGATCCATGTCATTCGTTCGATCTGTCGAAGGGCCGAACGAAACCTTGTTCAATGGATCAACCAAGGTCCCAACTTAACCCTGAACGTGGAACTCATCTATTTGAACCGACTTAGCGATCTGTTATTTGTTTTGGGCCGATTGCTGAATACTCGAAATCAACACCCTGAAACGGAATGGAAAGTTGGCGGCACTTCGTGAATGCAAGTTCCAAATCTGGTGTTTCATGAATGAGAGGCAATGTCCGACGGGGCGAATTCTGATCCAGTCGCCATTAGCCTCGGTTTAAGCCAGTCTGAGTGGCTTTGTTTACCCAAACGATTGGCTGGGAGTACACTTTTGGTAAATTTCGCTACAATTGAGTAATCGCCTTAATGAGTCATTCGATAAGTGTCGTAGGTTAAGGCTTGAGAACTTTTCAAAGGATCCATCTATGAAAAAAGTTGAAGCGGTGATCCGTCACTTCAAACTGGATGACATCAAAACCTCGCTTACCGAGTGTGGCGTTGAGGGAATGACAATTACCGAAGTTAAAGGCTACGGACGTCAGAAGGGGCATACCGAAATGTATCGCGGTAACGAATACGCGATCGACTTTGTGCCCAAGGTCAAAGTGGAAGTGGTGGTTGCCGATGAAAAACATCGACAAGTCGTCGAAACCATTATGAATAAAGCCCAAACGGGCCAAATGGGAGACGGCAAGATTTTCGTTTCCGATCTGTCCGAAGTCATCCGGATTCGAACCGGTGAAACTGGCGAAGAAGCCGTTTAAAAGTCGACTTAGACCATTGCCCGCAAGTTAGACTCGAATCCAGCATCTTTCGTGCGGATTCGGGAACACTTGTGGACAGCAAGACCCAAATCTCCGCAGAAGAAAACCATGACCAGTGTCGGAATCCGCCAAAGCGTTCTTGACGCGAGAGAACAATGGCGCAGTCGTCGTGATGACCTAAAAGTTGTCCACGAATCGGGAGGCACTGGCCGAGAGGTTTGTAAGGCTCTTTCTGATTTGAGGGACCAAATCCTCATCCAGCTTTACCGAACTGCCCTGGACGAAATCTCTCCCGACCTGGAGTCGCGAATCGCTTTGGTGTTGTTGGGAGGAAGTGGTCGTCAAGATATCGCCCCCTTCTCAGACGTCGACATGATGCTTCTTTATCAAGGAAGTTTGACCGACGACGTCGTCGAATTCTCTCGTCGAATTTCCCAAGACGTTACTGATTCGGGAATGCAACTTGGGTACAGTTTACGTACGCCTCGCGAAGCTTGCACGATGTCGTTATCGGACGCAACCATTTTCTCCTCTTTGACAGAAGCCCGTTGCCTGGTTGGAAATCGCGAACTGTTCGATAATTTTCGAGGTCGATTCCGCCGACTGGCAACCCGCAAAACCCCCAATGTGATCCGCGCCATCATTGCCGCCCGTGAACAGGAACGTGTCGAATTTGGAGAAACCGTTTACCTGTTGCGACCCAATGTCAAAAAATCTCGTGGAGGGCTTCGCGACATTCACCTCATTCGCTGGCTTGGGTTTGTGCAATTTGGGGCACAGGATCTCGATCAGTTGCTGGCCAAAGGGGCCATGTCGACGGCGGATTCCAACCAGTTGAAACTGTCGTGGGAATTTCTTTTAAAAGTGCGAAACGAAATGCACTTTCATGCCAACCGGGCCAACGATCGCTTGGGGCGTAGCGAACAAGTACGTCTAGCAGAAGTTTTTGGTTTTACCGGTGACGACGCATTGGCTCCTGTCGAAGAGTTGATGCGCCAATATTTTCGTTACACCAGCCGAATTCGGTACGTTTGCGACCATTTCGTTAATAAAGCTATCCGTCGCAAAAAAGGAGCCACCGTCGGAATGCTCGAACCGTTAATCACTCGGCAGATCGACAAACATTTTCGGATGGGCCCCAACTCGATCGGCGTACCCGATGAAGAGATCGGCTGGGTTAAAAAGGATCTGGAACAGGTCCTACGATTGATGCAATTGGCTTGCCTGCATGAAAAACAATTGGACCATAACACCTGGATTGCGATTCGGCATGAGATGCTCAAAAACCCCGAGATCAAATTCACAAGAGAAGCCGCTCGGCGTTTTATGGCTCTGCTGTCTAACACGGTCGGACTAGGTCCGTTATTAAGAAGACTGCATGAGATGAAAGTCTTGAGGCGAATCATCCCTGAATTTGAGCATGCTCGCGGTTTATTACAATTCAATGAATACCACCAATTTACTGTCGATGAGCATTCACTTCAGGCGGTAGAACAAGTCATCTCTTTTGAGCGAGACCAGTCTGAGATTGGTGCTACCTACCGAAAGATTCGTGCTAAAAACGTTTTGCATCTTGCGTTATTGCTGCACGACCTGGGCAAAGGGTTCACGGAAGATCACAGCGAGGTCGGGCGACGCATTGCGGCTCGAACGGGGGAACGATTTGGGCTAAGCGATGAAGAAACCGAAATTATCAAGTTCCTGGTTCACAACCACCTCGTTATGTCGCATTTAGCATTTCATCGAGACATCAATGATCTTGAAATGGTAGCTGAATTTGCCGCTAACGTAGGTTCAGTTCAAGTCCTTTCGATGTTGTATGTCCTGACATGTGCCGACATCTCCGCCGTTGGGCCCGGAACTTTGAATCCGTGGAAAAAAGGACTTTTGACCGAGTTATTTATAAATGCTAAACAATTGTTAACCGGGGCCTCAGAAGTTGATCAGCGGTATCAGAGAATACATGAGATGATTGCACTGCATGGGAAGAATCTCGAACAGCAGGCATGGATCAAGGAACGTGCCGAAAATTTACCCAACAAGTACTGTGCCACGCACGATCCGGAATGGATTGCAGAGCAAATGATGGCGTTGCACGAAATGCAGCCTACCGAATGCGTGGCCTGGGTTCGCAAGACCGACGATGGTTCTATGTGTGAATTATGCCTCGGCAAACGATCCACCCGGCGCGATGGTGTCCTTCACAAGATGATGGGTACACTAAGTAGCTTGGGATTACAAATCTGTACAACAGAGATCAAACCTTTGGGGCGGTCACTAACGTGGTATTGGGTTCAATTCGAAGACACCCGCAACAAAGAACCTGGGGAACAGCGTCTGCATCAGATCAAAAGCCGGGTCGAAGATTTGGTTTTGGGCCGAAACACCGATCCTCCCAAATTCGGGTCGGTTTGGCAAAAAGAAGAAACGATTGCAGTCAAGCTTTCACGTCCTGAGATCCGGGTAAAAACCAACAACGAAACCGTGAATTCGGCCACGATTGTAGACGTCTTTGCCTACGACAAACCGGGCCTGTTGTATAAACTTGTCAAAAAGATGTACCGACTGGGGTTAGACGTGACGTTTTGTAGCACTTCAACTTATGCCCATCTGGTCATCAGTGTTTTTTATGTGACTGACGAAAACGGCAACAAAATCAGGAACAAGAATCAGCTCCAGATTATTCGAAGCGAAATTTTGACGGCCTGTAAGGACTACCTTGAACCTTCCGAAACGACCCCATCTTAAACAGCGAAACCTGTCCGCCAATTCCGCCAGCTTGCAATTGATGAGTGACTCTTCCATTCTAAAGTCCACATCAGTCGCCGCCCTATTTCGCCAACGCCACGCAAATCGTCATCTTCTTTCGATAACGCTGTTTTGGATAGCCACATTTTTTACCGCTTTGTCGACTGGCTGCAGCAACCAGGAAGCTAACTGGAAGGAAGCCAAAGCGGTTTTGTTAGCCAGACAAGGCCGCATGGAAGAAGCGATTAAGCTCATGAAAGATGCGGCCAAAGATGCGGAACCGGGAAGCCCTCTGCGGCTACGATTGGCAAGAATGCTATCCTCCCATGGCGAAGGTGACCTTGGACTGAATCAGTGTGACATGTTCATCAGTGAAAATCCCCAGGACCTTGCGGGATACGATTGTCGATCGGACTGCCTTCTTTCCTTGGGCAGGTTTGCTGAAGCACTCGAAGATTACAAAAAATCAATCTCGGATCGGATTTCAAGAGACTCTTCTGAATTGAATCAGCTCGCTTATAACCGAGCGTTAGCCAAAGTCGAGCTACCAGAAGCACTCGATGCCATCGAAAAAGCGATTAACGAAGTCGAAGGTCGAGTCTGGTATTCCAATCTCAAACTTCCATTTGAGTACCAGACACTGGTCAGCACCGGTGTGATCGCCAGGTACACTGGGCAGCAGGCCGACGTTTTAAAAGAACTCGACAAGCAAATTCAGCGATTGGAGTCTATTGTTTCATTACGAGAAAACGGGCTTAAGACAGGCTTGACCCTCAAAGTTCGAAATACGGATCGACTGGACGCGAAGTTGGCCTCCAGTTTTGAGGACTCAAGACTACTGTGGGAATACAGAAAGCATAGCCTGACTGGCTTATTAATGATCCGCGCTTTTTTAAGAGAAGACTTGGGACAAAAAGAACTCGTCGATCAGGATCGTCGCCGAATCTTCGAACTCGATTTTGAATTCGATGAACTGGCTGCCCAGTTACCCCTTCCCCGGTCCAGTTTGGTCACGATGGATACGGGGTCTGCCTACTTGGATACTCGAGGATTTGTCAAATTTCAGCTACGCTGGTCTGACGGGCGGGGGAATGAAACGCTGGGGATCTCAAGCAATTACGCAGATGCGCTTAATGACTTGAATATCGCCATTTTAGCGGCCGAAGTTCATAAAGAGGCAATCAATAGCCCACTATATAATTCGCCCGACATCCCGGTTGCTGTCATTCAGCCAAGAAAAGAGCAAATCCTCAAGACACTCGCCGTCTTGCTGTACCATCGAATGCTTATTCATCAAAAAGGAAATCAAACCGAGCTTGAGAAAGCGGATTCGCAAAGAATTATCGAACTCGGATTTCGACCCGAAGAAGGCCTGTTTTAAGCTGCCGTAATCTTGGTTCCGCGGAGCCAAAACCAGCCACAGACGAGCAAAATGGCACAGACTACGGCCCAACCGTTTGCGTCCAGTTTTTGGGCAATATCGCCAAGTTCATTTGCCAAGTTGGCAAAGTATCGACCGATGAAATCGAAAAATGCGTTCACTGTGGTGTTCCTTGTTTGTCCGTGAAAACGGATCGACAACGCCAGATCTTTACCTACCGACTGGCGTTTTTGAAATGTAGGATTCAACGGAACAACTGGATCGTCATGTCCATGTAAAATGCTACTCTGTAGGAAAGGCGGTATTCGAATTTAACGGTTGTAGGAATCAATCCGAACAGACTTCCAACTCAATTGGGAAACTCAATCGGTCAGGATGCTGAGGCTTCAATCTTGCCGGGGTCGATGATCGCCTATTAGGCACTTCCGGCATTGCCACCCAAAGCCTGCAATTCTAAACGTCGATCTCGACCGCTTCTTCAGCTCGATCCATGATGAATCGAAAACGAGCGGAAGCATCGCGGCCCATCAGGTCACTGATCACCCGATCGGTTTCTAATTGGTCGTCTATTTCGACCTTAATCAGGCGGCGGGTTTCTGGATTGAGCGTCGTTTGCCACAGCACTTTTGGCATCATCTCGCCCAAGCCTTTGAATCGAGTGATTTCGGGTTTGGATCTGGCATCACCATGTTCTTCAAGAATTCGGTTTCGATCCACTTCATCCGCGGCCCAGTAAGTGTTTTTTCCGATATCGACGCGAAACAATGGCGGCCGAGCGATGTAAAGCCGACCATCGGAAATCAACTGGGGCATATGACGATAGAAAAATGTCAGCAACAGCGTCGTGATGTGATGCCCATCCGAATCAGCGTCGGCGAGCAGGATAATTTTGTCATACCGAAGGCCTGACATATCCATTTTCGGACCGATTCCACACCCGATCGACGTCACCATATCCTGAATTTCTTTGTTGTCCATCATCTTTTTCAAGGTAGCGCTTTCGGTATTAAGCACTTTCCCGCGAAGAGGCAAAATCGCCTGCCGGTTTCGATCGCGACCCTGTTTCGCAGACCCTCCGGCAGAATCTCCTTCGACGATAAAGAGTTCCGAATCACCACGTCCCGAGTTCAGGCAGTCGCTCAGCTTGCCCGGCAACATCGAGCGTTTACCACCTGTCTTACGTGACACCGCTGCCGAGGCAGCCCTGGAAGCCGCTCTCGCTCTGGCCGCTGCAATGATACGGGCAATGATCCCGTCAGCGACACTTCGATTGTTGTTCATCCATTGTTCGAGGGCAGGGCGGATCGCCGTGTCGACTGTGCTTTGAACTTCTGGATTGTTCAAACGATCTTTAGTTTGTCCCTGGAATTGGGGTTCGGCGATAAAGATGGAAACGATCCCAACCAGCCCTTCCCGAATGTCTTCGTGGGAAATTTTGACTCCGCGAGGAATCAAGTTGTGCATATCAAAATAGTTACGAACCGCCTTGTTGATGCCTGCTCGAAACCCATTTTCGTGCGTACCTCCGTTTGCCGTTGGAATTCCATTCACATAAGACCGAACATGCTCATCGGTTGATTCAGTCCACTGAAGCGTTAATTCAAGTCTTTCTGGGTCGTCTGCTCGAAGCGTGAACGGAGCTTCATGGATCGGTTTAGCTTCGCGTTGTTTTAAGAC
>JBCCSJ010000280.1:0-7725 GCA_039200505.1 Planctomycetota bacterium
CGATTTTTTGTGGGTTATTCACTAAGCAAGCCTGTAGATAAATGTTTCGCGAGTACTTAGTCAATGATTCGCAACCTAAATTCAACAAAATCAAAGAAACAACGCGTGACTTTCAGGTTACGCCCGTTTCTGATTCGAGCTTGTTTTGATTGGGGCAGTTTGTCAGAATCCCGCGTCAAAATTTGAAGACTTGCCGCGTGGACCAAGCTGATGGGCAAATGCCTAAAACTTTCCAATGGGCGACGTTTGGTAGACGACGTCATCTACTTTGCCAACCAATTCCCCACTGCCGGGATCATGGGGGAATTCGACGTCAGTCAGGTTGCCGAGATTCGACGGAAAACCTCGCCGAAAATCTCCTGGAACGTCATTATGATGAAAGCCTTTGCGATCGTCGCCGAGGAGATGCCAGAATTAAAGCAGTGTTACGTGTCGTTTCCGTGGGCTTACCTTTATCAATACGATTACAACATCGCGATGATGACAATCGTCCGCAAGCACGAAGGAGAGGACCGTTTATTTTTTTCCCGGTTCAATCGGCCTGACGCAACCGGGTTGCTCGATCTACAAAAACAATACGACACTTATCGAAAAGCTCCGATCGATGAAATCAAACAATTTCGTCATCAAATTCAATTTGCAAAATTACCTCGATTTATTCGCCGTTCAATTTTGTGGGCGGTTTACAACTTGTGGCCCCAAAAAAGAGCAGCTCATTTTGGCACCTTTGGGATGAGTGTTTCTGGGTACAAGGGCTGCTACGGTACGGTCCACCTTTCGCCAACCACCACAACTTTGGGCGTCGATCCGGTACCGAGGAAAGGTAAAGCGAAATCGTTATTGACGTTTGATCATCGTGTTTTGGACGGAGTTCCAGCAACTCAATTGTTATCTCGAGTTCATCAAGTTTTGTCCACCGCGGTAAAGGAAGAATTGGCAACAATTGCAGGAGTGGATCTGGACAACGATCAGCTATCGACAGCCAAACTGCCCAGTCCGCAGAAGCTAATAGATCAAAATAACGCAGGCAGTCGTGGTTCTCAAAAACGCAACGTCGCCTGAGTGAATCTTATTGCACATGAATTTTACCATTTGCGACGGTGCCTCATACGATTTGGTAGATTACCAGGAATAGCACTTTGGAAAGTCTGTCGTTGATCACGATATTCGTGGTAAACGCCGGGATCGGTTGGGCGTTGGCTCAAATGGTTTTCGGCGAAACGAAGGTTCAATTTTGTGAATTAACGAATTAATCCACCACCGGAACCATCTAGCTTGAGCATCGCTTCTCGAATGGTATTGAGGTATTGCGATGGCTGAGCCTGAAACTTGTCCCGGGAATCGGATGAACGAAAAAGGATGACTCGTTGGTTTGGAGTCTTACCCATGAATACACCATATTTTTCCTGACCATCGACCAGCTTACCCGTCTCCATAAAAATCACAGGATCGTAGCCGGCTAAAATTGGGCTGTAGGCGTCAGGGTTCTCAAAAAACTGATTTAATTTTTGCTGAGAGGCAAAAAGATAAACTCGGTTGCGATGAACGCATCCGAATCTTTCATCCCCATTGACCCACTTCCCCTCCGTCAACAGCGTGACTGGACATTTACCTTTGAGTGCAGTCTTCTGCCCAACCTGGTCAGGTATGGCATTGTTCGCAGCTCGGTTGGCTAGTTCATTTTGCGTTTTCGAGACATTCGTCTGAGGATTGGGAAGTGTAAATTCTGTACTTGCAACAAGTTGGCCACCTTCAGCTCCGTCCGTTTGACCACTCGTTAACTCCATGCGATTTTCCAATTCAAAATTGCTGACCGATGATGGAGGCTGCTGACGATTGATAATCGAATCGTATTCGGAGGCAGCGGATCGGATTGATTTGTCGTTAGTTGCGACCGGCGCTTTTACAGGCATGCCAAGTTCCGCCTGTGGAGACGCAGCGGTGTTGGATAGCGAACTGGCCGGTCGACTGTTCGCAGGATGCGGCGATGCGGATGTGGGGGAGTTTGCAAATCGGTTGGTGATTTGCATTTCCCGAGCCGAAGGATTGGGAGTTTTGGCTTGGTTAGATTTAGAAACCACAGATGCTGATTCTTTTGACTTCTTCTTAAGATAAGGATTGGAAATCCTTTGCGATTTTCGAGCCAGAGTTGCGGACTCCGAAGAGGGGCGAGGGGCTTGATGGTTAGGAAATTTCGGCTGGAAATTACCCGGTTGATCACTAAACGATGGCGTTTGATCCATCGACATTTTGAGTTCTGCCAAATTTTGAACGACCGCTGGATGTTCACCGCTCTCTAATGCGTTGATTACTTTTTCTAAACCATCGATCATGCGAATGTACGATGAGGTATTGTCCGGGCTTTTCCTTCTTAAAACGACTCTTCCTCCTGGAGTCATCACAACATCAAAGGGCACCGATGCGATGGCAAATTCCTGGGCCAACGACTTGTGGGAATCGACGTCTAACTTAACGCTGATGACATTCTTCGCGATCGACTTTTGCACTTGCGGGTGAGTGAATACGAATCTTTCCAGCGTATTGCTCGGTCGACTCCAGGTGGCAAAAAAATGTAAGAGGACCAGCTTGTTTTCATTCTTGGCCTGTTCGACAGCTGAAGTGATATCTGTTTGCCAATCGATAGATTGCGCTTTGAGCGATCCCGGCACGAGCAGGATCATCAGTATCAAAGTGCCCAAAGCGGCGACTTGGTTTTTGATTTTGGAGGGAGTAAAAATCCGCATCGTACAGGCCTGTCCAGTTTGAAAAAGGCTACGAAACCAGCTTGGGGATCGCAGAATCGGGGCATTCGGACGGATCCAAAAAGCCAGAAAACTCTACGTACCTGCTGTCGAAATCGGCAGAATCCTAACCGCAATTTGCAAAACCTTGCCGATTTTGCAGGATTTTAGGGAATATTGGATTGGACCAACTGGATTCAGCGTTCGGCTTTGGTGGTTGGAAAATTGGGTAATTTTTTCAATTATCCTTGACAGGGTCCAACGTTTCGTCAAAACTTTCAACAGATCAAGCATTTGCCTGTTTGCTTTAGGCATCTTCATCAGGTGTTTCCCAGCCTGTTATCTGTTTTCAGGATTTCTCGGGGATTGTTCTGCTCAAGGAATTGGCCCTTTACTAATTTCAACTGAGTTGGAAATCTGATGTCGCCTCTAGCGAGACTTCGCATTGAAATTTTGCGTTGTCTGATCATTTGGGAAATCGTTGATCACATTGTCCAATGATGCGTTGGATTTCACGGCTGCCCTCACTCAGGGTGGATCTCAATTGGAATTTTTTAAAGAGCAAAGCACCGGAAGCGTTTGGGCGGAGATTTGGCGTCGATTCACGGTAACTCCGTTTCTTCATCGACGTTCAGTGATTGCTTGTTTTCGGGATGCTCAAAATCGTATGTGTCAGTTTGCTGATCTTTGTTTCGAGCAAAATCAACAATTCTTAAGGAACCCCGCGCCCAACTAGAGTTTGAGGTGCCATCTTTCCAAGGTACTCCCCCATGGCAAAAAAACGTGCTGCGACGGCAAGCAAAACAGTCAGTAAAGCCACCAAAAAGAAAGCTGTTAAAAAGAAGGTCGTTAAAAAGAAAAAAGTAAAGCGCAAAAAACCGGTTGTTGAAGATGTTTACGACGACGCCATTGACTCGGACACCGTGATCAATAACGAATCGGATATCGACTTTGTTGATGACTATTCGGATGCAAAAAGCAATTCTGACCGAGACTACGATACCGAAAAAGAGTCATCTGATTCCGACGATCGAGAGAAAAAACAATCGGGGGGAGATTCGGAAAGAAGACCGAGAACTCGATCTCGCGGTCGCAACAACAACCGCAACAACCGCGGTGGGGGTGGTGGTCGCAATAACAACCGTCGTGGCGGTGGAGGCAGAAACAATCGAAACAACAACAACCGCAACAACAAATCGCGCGGTCGTCGTGGTAGAGAGCCAGTCGAATTTGATGATGCCGAACTCACCGAAGGCACCGGATTGTTGGAGCTACATCCAAACGGATACGGTTTTCTTCGCAGTGCAAAAAACAACTACTCCCGTGAACGAAGCGATCCGTTTGTTCCAGGAACAATGATCGAAAAGTTTGGACTTCGTCCCGGTGTCATGATCAAGGGAATGGTCCAACCGGCTCGACGACAACAGGGACCGCGTTTGCGTGAGTTGAAAGAAGTCGACGGTATGGACCCTGAAAATTACGTCGACGTTAAAAGCTTTGACGATCTGACGCCAATTAATCCTGAAAACTGGTACCAGATGGAAACGGCTGCTGTTCCATTGACTACGCGAGTGATGGACCTGTTGACGCCGCTAGGCAAGGGACAGCGGGCGCTGATTGTGGCTCCACCGAGAAGTGGAAAAACCGTCATGCTTCAGCATATTGCGCATGGTATTTCTAACAACTACCCGGATACCAAATTGATCGTTCTGCTGATCGACGAGCGTCCTGAAGAAGTAACCGACATGAAAAGGAATGTCGATGGAGAAGTGATCGCCAGTAGCCTTGATGAGGATATCGAAAGCCACGTTCGACTGTCTCAATTGGTCATTCAGCGTTGTAAGCGATTGGCAGAGATGGGGCAGGACGTATTCCTGTTGATGGATTCCATTACACGATTGGCTCGAGCTTTTAACAAATGGGTTGGCAATACCGGGAGAACGATGTCCGGTGGTGTCGATATCAAGGCGATGGACATACCCAAAAAGCTGTTCTCGTCTGCCAGAGCGTTTGAAGAGGGCGGTTCGTTGACCATTTGTGGAACGGCTTTGATCGATACCGGAAGCCGAATGGATGAGTTGATCTTCCAAGAGTTCAAAGGGACCGGCAACATGGAATTGGTCTTGGACCGGAAGCTTGCCGATCGACGAGTCTGGCCCGCAATTGACATCTCCCAGTCTGGTACTCGACGTGAGGAATTGTTGTTGAGTCCCGATACGCTACATGCGGTCACGATGTTACGACGAACGCTGACTTCGATGCACCATGTCGAAGCTATGGAGCAACTGACGAAACAACTTGGGCGATTCAAAACCAATGCTGAGTTTATTACCTTGATCAGTGGCAAAATGGCCGACATGTAGTCCAGAATAGTTGGTTTCTATCGCAAGTGCCGTAACCTGCTAGAGCCTATCGCAGTTCAGACTGAGCCACGACACTTTGTGGCACAGTCTCCCGATTGCGACTGCAAATTTTGAAAATCGACAATCCTATGCTCAAAAGGTCGGATCTGAAGCAATCGCGATATGTCCAACGCCAGCGTTGAGCGTCGACGAGGAAAAAAACTGCCTCAGCGATAGACTCCGAGGACCGACCAAGCGTTGCAGTTATTGTTTTGAGATGCTCGTTTTCGGCTCACACGGAAGGGTGCCGCGGTTTTCAATGGGGCCAGGCTCAATCGCTATTTTTCACCGTTGGATGTTTGCTTAACGACGATGTATTCGAATTTTTGATGGGGATACACCAACCAACTTACTTATTGGTTGGCACCGATGAGTAAGGCTATGGTTTCCAGACCCGAGGCATCCATGTCATTTTGGCCAAATAGGATGCTGCGACAATCGAGGCAGCAAAGCCCCAAACCATGCCGATGACCGACCCCATGATGCCAATATCGAAGATCAGGTCGTAGCTTCCATCGACCATCACGATCAACGAACAAAAGAAACCGATCAATAGACTTACGGCAACGAATGTTCCGATCACGCCAACGTAATTTGCGGCGACAATGAGCAATGCCAACAAAAACTGCCGGATTCGAGTTTGCCAGCCAAAAGTAGTCTGGCTTTTTTCATACATTTCGGCCGCTATGCTGGTACGCAAAAAAGATGGCGCCAACCAAAGGGTCATCACGATGGCCAACAATGGGGACAACCGCATTACAGCAAAGAAACAGCAGCACGCAGTTATCGTCATAAAAAGCCCGCCCAACGAGAAAGCAAAACTTCCGTTGTTGGCGAGTGTCGATCTGTCATCACACCGATCCATGTGACACATTTTATCGTCCTCTTAATTCACTGGGCGGCAGGACTGAGCAAAAAGTTCCGATTTTTTTTACTTTATGAACGAGTCTCAAATCGTTCCCCGAATTTTTGGTCCAAAACGTGGTGGAATGCTCACTAGTTGGCATTTTGCATCAAGTAAGTAGGCTTGTTGTGGCATTGATTTCTTGACCTCAACACGGACTCTGTTGCTGTTCGCGAGTACTGGTGAACCGTTTCTCGGTTACTGGGTCTTGAAACTGTGTTGGTGAAGTTCGGCTTACCTACTTCAACCCATTTAGGCTTAGAAATCAGTCATCGAGTTGCATTTTTCAACGGTGCAAAGCGGACGTTCAGCCGTGTATTGAATGACAACCTGTCAGAGACAAAATCGTTGGTAATCAAGGTGCGGTTTTCGGACAGATCAGATTGGACTATCATGCCGATAACAAAGTCCGGTCATTGGCAGGCCGTCATTTGGAGAGTAAGCGAATGGTTAGCGGCTTCATTGGAAATGAAGTGCCCCGCAAGGGGTTGCGAGTTCGAATCTCGTGCTCTCCGCTCTTTCATGGGGTAATCTGTTGGATCTCGCGAATCCAACGTGTGTCACGGGCCTCTCTTAGCTTGCCTGGGATTCGCTCAAGTTGGAGTGCTTGAGTTTCTGGGTATTCCACGAAAATTGCTCCGAGCAGTCTTTCTTGCGTATCTATTCCCAGTTTTTCGAACATGCCTTCGGTTCGAAACTGGCCCCCACTCGACCAATAGGTGCCCATGCCGTGTGACGTTAACAACAATAGTAGGTTCTGGGTCATCGCAGAGCTGGCTGCCAAATGTTCTTCATCGATCTGGATCTGTTTCTCGTTTAAGGCCTTTGGAGATTGGCCTTGTTTGGTTCTAAACTGTGGGATCCAAGTCACCAGGACCAACGCTCCACAAGCCGACAGCATCGAAGGGAGTTTATTGGTCGGCTGGACGTCGGTGAACCAATCGAAAAAATTACCTGCCACTTGGCGGCATTCTTGATGCCACAAAATGTGGGCTCTCCATGGTTCGGCTAATCCGTTGATGTCTCGATTAAAATGGAAGGGTGCCCAGCCGGCGGTTTCGACTGATCGTCTTACGATCGCATCATTTTGTTGAGCCGATTCATGGCTGATTTCAATCGGCGCTTGAGCATTTCCAAGCACCTTTAAGGTCGCTCGTTTCTTCATGAGTTCGATGACAAGGATCGGGTCCAATTCTTCGGCGTTCATTTATTTCCTCTGATTTCCTCTGATTTCCTCTGATTTCCTCTGATTTCCTCTGATTTCCTCTGTAAACGTCAATAGTATTCCCAAATCGTAAAACAGTTTAAAGGTTCCAACCGAAGCAACCAACGCATCATTGCTAATCGAAAATATGAGTGCCGGTCGAACCATGGAGTTTCAAGATAGCAGCGACGCGAGAATCGAATCGCTGACGAAGGAACAGGTCGACGCTGTGCTCAAAAAGGTTACTGCTCCTGAGAATTTGATCGTGGTAACTGCCGGCGATTTCAGCAAGGCGGTAGCGGCGTGCGATTCCGAGAAAGAAGACACATAGAGCTTAAAAGGAAAAACGACTCCCGGCGTTTTCCAACCGGGAGTCGTCGTTGTCCTGCGAACTCCCCAACTCAATATCTAAGAGATTGCGGTCCCTGCCAACGGATCAACTCATCCAACCCAAAGGGAGACCAAGAATCGGCG
>JBCCSJ010000281.1:0-7707 GCA_039200505.1 Planctomycetota bacterium
CGGAAGTTCTCGATGATTTCCGGCGAAGCAACTTCCGCCTTCTTGCGGCCGCCGTTTTTTTTAGCTGACGCTTCGCCTCTTCAGCCGTCGGAGGATTCTCTATCTCGGACGTGCCTTGCTGAATCGTCTTTGCATCGCAACCAAAAAGCTGACTGAAGTAAGTGATACCGCCGTGACCAAGTTTGATAGCCTCAAAAGCGGCGTATCGACGCCGATCTTTTTCACCAAGTGTGTTAAAAAACGCGACCATCCGAGATTCGATTTCTGCTGTGTAGCCATCCATGGCAAATCCTCAAAAAATTGTGCTTTCACAAAGAATAACTGATCTCACACAATATCAAAATGCGGAGATTGTTTCGGGACTATTCCTTAGCAGTCTCGTTCTTAAGATGATTGCTCACGAATACTCGAATGGGCACTCTGAACAATTTATCAGCGAATCAAGAATCAACCATTGAGTCCAAAAGATCAATTCCTAATCTATTCCTAATCTCGGCTGTCAAGAATTGAAATTCGCAAAACATACCGGTTAGCGAAGATTCACCTTGAGAAACATTGAGGTTCCTAACGATCGTAGCTCTCTCGTTTTCATTCTTTTTGCAGAATTCAAAATACCGCTCAAGTAGCCGCTTGTCCGTAACTTCGACACTGGTAAATTTTCCCAGGCAGGGATGGTTTTTACAGAAATTCACACAAACGATGACTAGCCGAAAACAATGACCGACGTCGATCTTTTAATTCAGAACGCTCAGTTGCGAGACGAAATGGAACCTTATCTGGATGAATCTGTTTACCTGGTTGATCTTGATCAAATGTCAGTCCGTCACGAAAACGAATTTCTGCAATCGATTTTGGCTTGGGAGAAAGCTCCCATTTTGCCTATCTGCCAGTGGTTCGATCCGGTTCTTAAACTTCCCTTCCATTTGGATCTTTCCGATAGCGAATTGAAGGACCACCTACACCAAGTCATCGGTCGACTTTTTGAAAAGAACATTTGGTTGATCCATACCGAACATCTTTCTGACCGTCAACTTTACTGCCTGATCGCTCGGGACATTTTGCCCTCAGAGGAAAAAAAGATCGAATTGCCGAGCAAATGCCTCAAATGGCGATGTCTCGATATCGAGCAGGACGAAGAATCGTGGTTGCGATATTACGCGACCGATGAAGAACGAGACGTTTGGTTTGAAGAAACCGGTCTGCGACTACCGCCCAAACAGATGCTCCCATTTCCCCGGCGACTTCCGCAGCATTCCAGTTAGTATCAATTCGCATCGGATTCTGACGAACAGAAGTTGACAACAGCGTGTCGCTCAAACGAGCTTGAAGGCGATGCCTTGCGCTTAGGCCTCGCCACGAATTAAGTTACCGGCTAGCGTCACTAAAAATTCGATTTTTGCCGGTAATTGACTAAGCAAGCCGGTAACTAAATGTTTCGCACTTAGACCAAGCAATCTGCAGACGAATTACTTTCCATTTTCAACGGGTATTCTTTTAGATTTCTTTTAACCAGAGCTTCGGCATAAGTCTGCATTTCGACAAGCTGAAAGTGACGGTTTAACTTCGAAACACATTCCCCCAACAGTTCAATTTTCTGTTGGGCTGGCTGTTTCATCCCAGGGAAAAACTCGAGCCCCTGACCATCGTTCTGCCCGATGAAATCAAGCGGATGCAGTAGAAATGAAGGTTCGACTTTAAAAATCCGACACAACATCATGGCGGTTGAAAAATAGACTCGAGCCAGCATGGTTGAGAATTGGGCCAAGTATAGCAAATAAGTGCCATGAATCGGTAATTTAAAAACTGGCATCGTCGTCACAGGAATTTCAACTAATCGACGTTCGGCTGATTTCCATTGAAATGGATAAAGAGTCCCCAACCCTTGCCACCAATCCCCAAATAACTTCCGCCGATCTTTTTTTTGATCCGCAGTAAAACTGGACGTCAAAAAATAATACATCCTGGCCAATGGTCCGATGAACGTTGGAAAAGTCGTCGCATCGTAGGTGTACCCACGCCTCATCAGAATCTTCAGCAGCTCAGGCGTCATCGAAAAACCAGGTCCCCGAAATCCCTTGGGACATTTTCCAGTTACCGACTTAATTGCGGATTCAGCACTAACAATTTCTTCGAGCAGTTTTTCTGAGGAATAGGTGTGTAACCACGGTTCATGGTGAAAAGAGTGATTGGCAATCTCGTGGCCATTTTCAACAATTGCTTCCAGTGCATGTCGGTTTTCAGCCAGAGCGGCATCTTGTCCAACAATAAAAAAGGTCGCTTTCAATCGATGTTCATCCAGAAATTCAAGGATTCGAGGCACGACTAGATCAAAGTAACTTGGGAACGACTCCCAAGCTTCGTCCCCTTTTGCTTTGAGATAAGCCCACTTATTGTCGAGATCAATCGAAATATTGGCCAATGGCTGAAAGGTCATCGCGGTAAATTTCTGATTCAATTAAAGTATCGAGTTGGAATTTCAGAGGATTGATGGTTCATGCTGGGTTTCACGCAGTCAGATTCCTCGCTAACAGTCTGCCGAATCAAATTGCAAAATTTTTCAGCCGTTGTCGCTGCAGAAATATTCGCAACCGAATCTCGACTCGCTTTACTTTTGCCGATCCAATCAGCCTCTGAGATATGAAGCGCATCGTCGATCGCGTTAAAAATGGATTCCGACTTCAAAGGATCAAACTGCCAACCATTCACATTGGGTACGACATGGGTTTCGACCGATTGAGCGTATTTGCTGCCTAAAATTGGCACGCCAGAAGCCATGGCTTCGATTGGAACGAGTCCCCATTCATCAGCCAATGTTGGGTAAACGCAAAAATCAGCCAAGTGAAAGCAAGCTTTGATTTGATTTGTGGAGCAGTTGCCTAAAAATCGGATTTCAAGATTGTCGGTGCGAAGCGACCTTAATTCGGATTCGGACGGCCCCGATCCGGCAATAGTCAATACGACCGACTTTCCAGTGTTATGGCGGCACCACTTGTTCAATTCACTGACGAATGGGACCATTGCCTTTCGCGAACTCAGGGCTCCACAATAAAGCAGATGTTTAACGTCTTCATGAGGAGTGGACTTTTCCCGGGTCGATACAACCTGCGGATCGATGCAGTAGGGAATGTGAAACATTTTTTGAGCAGGTATTTTCAGGCTTTCGAGGTATCTTCGACAGGCTGGGCCGTTGTAGGTAAAAAAGTCGACGCCTTTTTTGATGATCCAGCGCAGGCAGCGTCTGGAGATTCCTCTTTCGGCCTCGATATGGTCCGACATGTTGCCAACCATGACTAGTCGGGTGTTTCGGTGAAACACTCGATACCAACATGACAACAGGGTTCGAAACCCCATTTCGTAGGAAAAAATGATGTCAGGCTGCAATCGTTTTAACTGAGAAATTGTGTCGGCAGGTACATGAATAAAGTTGTTTTCAGAAAACCCGCTGGAATGGTTCCACTGTCGACAGATCGTGTAGTTTTTCTGGATAGTAACATCCAAGTCGGCCCACTCCGGATGCCAATCGCGATCTGCTTCCATGGGTACCGACACCAGAACCGATAATTTGCGAATCCGTTTCGCTAGTTCCTGCAGGGCGACAACATGATGAGGACGCAAGTAATTAATGAGTACCACCGCGTGCACTTCCAAGATATCACACGCTGCTTCTTGAACGGGTCGCTGGTGATTGGCTGGCGCAACCCATCGCTCCAAACGGGAATTTGACATCAGCCTCGCCCCCGTTCCATACTAAAGTCATAGGATATGACGAGTCGGTCGGAAATGTCAGATTGATCCACCCATTCCAATTGACGCTGAAACAGCGTGAACGTCCAAACCAATGTTGGCATACCGCAAAGAATTGAAAACATCACGTTCTCGGTTAGCCCGTTGATGATGATAAATACGGCAATCGAGTCAGCGATCTGAGACGGGTGAAATAGTAAATCCTTGATTCTTCCAATTACCATCGCAATGGCCATCAAACCGGCGATTACTCCTCCGCTTAGCATGACGTTCAATATCATGTTATGTGTGTATAGCGAATAATCAGCCAAATAGACCTTCGAAGTCGCCTGACCGTACCCGATCGCGGGCTGTTCGCCGATCAATTTTAAAGTGTATGCCCAGATTTCGTTTCGACCGGTGCCGCTGGTAAGTTCTTCGGTGTCTCCAGATTTTGAAAGCAGGCTAAGTTTGCTTTCAAGATAGGTCCCGACATCCATCGAAAGCAACAAAACGACCGAGGCCATCATCACAACGCAAGCAGCCAACAAGTAATACACGGTATACTGCGGTTTGAAAATTCGATCGCGATAAATAACACTCAACGCGACTGCAGTCGCCAACAATGATGTCCGCGAAAAACAAAGCATTAACGCTGCCAAGCCAAGCACGGCCGCAAATATCCGAATCCCTTTCAGCGAATCGTTTTTTGAATAGAGCAGGGCGGAAAGGACGACCAGCAAACCACTGTACTGCCCCAGTGTATTGGGATGAGCTAATCCGCTCATTCGGCTCTGGAATTCTCCGTTTGGCAGCGGTTCAAAGAAGACGCCGATTTCGGGAACCAGCAAAAAAGCAACCCACGACAATCCGGTAAATGCAAACAAAGCGATAAATAACGATTCAAGAAACAGATTTTGTCCGCAGCGGACTGCCATGGTAATCGACAACAAAACGACGCAGGGAATCGACAAAGTCGAAGCCAACGATTCGGCCTGGGTGACGGATCCGGGAACCGCGGCCAGAAAGAATGCAAAAATGCCCACGATCCAAAGGACGGGAAACGAAAGGACAATTTTCTGCACTCGAGAATCGGTTACCAATCCCCAAAAACCGTACAGCGCTGCCAAGCCAAGAAATCCAAGTTTCAAATAAACCTGTCCGCTGAGCCCAACTTTGGCATTGTCAGTTTCCAAATCGACTTGATTTAAAAACGAAACGGATGTCAACAAAACGACCCCAATCACCAATTCAAGTGGAATTCGGGTGAACCCAGTTAAACTTTGACCAAAAGTTAGGAACGGAGCATCATTGCTGAGTTGATTTTCTGGCTGGATTCTCACTTTGCACCACCCTTTCCGAAACCCCGCTGCTGAGTGGTCGTTTGGGAATCGAGTACGACTGATACAGTAATGATAACCATACTTAAGGCTTGCCCCAGCAAGGCAGCCACTGGAATCGAGAAGATCTTTTCCTCAAAAAGCGGGAACCAATCGAGGTAAACTGCACCTACAAAACCGAGCATTAAGCCGATGCTGATGGTCCTTGCCCACACTCCAACCATCGGCCGATTTCTGCCTTTCAAGTATCCGTCGGCTGCCTGAAGAAATCCTTTGATTGCAAATGCGGGGATCAACCATAAAGCAAAATCGATGGCCGGGTGAAACGAAGGCCCGTAAAATAATTGAATCAAAATTGGAATAACGAAAACCATAAACATCGAGCTTAAAATCTGCAATGCTATGACGCTTGAAATGACGGTCACCACTTTTTTAGTGTTAGGCAATTTGTCTTTTTCAGCTCCCGCATTGAACGTAAAAATACTTAACGCATTTGGAGCAACGGTTAGCAATGACGCTGCCGGCAGAGCCACAAAGTAATATCCCGATTCGGTTACCGTCGCGATAGCAACGACAAGAAAGACGTCCAAGCGTTCAAAGAACTCCGACGCAAACATCGACAGCGCGTAAAATCGCCCCTGCTTCAACAACTCCCAAGAAGTAGGAACGGCGGCATCTGGATTGAATTCGTTTTGGGTTTTTTGGATTTCCGGCATTCCTTGGGTTCGATTTCCCGGAAACCAATGATCCCAAAGTCGCATTCCACGTAAGGTAGGCAGCAAGCCAATCATTCTGGAAGCCACGAACAAAAGGCAAACCAACGTTAGGTCGGAAAGCCCCGTCAATCGATTCAGACCAGACTGAAAAACCAATAGAATTAGGATTACAAAAGTCGCATGGAACAGCAAGCGATTTACATTGAAGGCGTGAAATGCTTTCCTACCCCGGTCCACTGCCGAAATGGTCAGTTGCATATGCTCCCACGGAACAAAAATGGACACCAACAAGCAATAAGGAATCAAGTAAGCTTTGTCGACAACTACTAATAACACCACGGAAAAAAAACAGGCAACGATCGCCGTTAAAACACCGCTCAAAAAACTTAATTTGACAGCTGCGTACTTTAAAGATCGACCCTCGATGTCAGGGCGTATCGCAAGGCTATTGATCATTTCAACCCCGCCCAACAGCCCGGCATAAAGCAAAATATCACGAGGGAAAAACAGGGCAGTACCAAACTCACCACGACCCGTCGGCCCCAACAGGCGCGCGACGACGACTCCTTGTAACAAAAAAATGCCAAAAGTTGCCAAAGTTGTCAAAAACGTGGCAACGACATGGACCCACTGCTTCGATTCTTTTCTGATCAAAGGATTGGATGTCGCTTCAACTTGTGATTTGACATGAGGATCATTGACTTTCGATGGACCTTCGAGGATCACCTGATCTGCACCGATTCTGCTTGATGACATGCAATATCTCCAGTTCAGACCGAACCTTTGTGCTGCAATGCAATTAAAATGGTCTCTCCGATCAAACGTATGTCATAAAAAAAGCTCCGTCGTTCGATATACTCTAAATCCATTCGCATCCAGTCTTCGAAGCGCACATCTCTTCCGCCGCGAGCCTGCCAGATACAAGTCAGCCCCGGCAACACGGTCAGCCTTGCCCGTTGCCAACATCGACATTCGACCGACTCGTGAACTGGCAACGGCCGAGGCCCAACGAGTGACATTTGACCAATCAGGATATTGAAAAGCTGAGGTAATTCATCCACACAGGATTTTCGGAGATACCTTCCGACCGGTGTAATTCGCGGATCGTTTTTGATTTTGAACGCAGGTCCATCTTGCTCACTCAGCCCAATTAGCTCTTTCTGCTTTTCTTCTGCATCAATGACCATCGTTCGAAATTTTAGGATCGAGAACTGCCGTCCATCCTTACCTTCGCGTAATTGTCGAAAAAAAATCGGTCCGGGCGAGGACCATTTGATTGCAACCGCTGCGACGAAAAACAAAGGCGTTAATAGCAGAATCCCAGTACCCGCCCCGATCACGTCAATCAAACGTTTCCAAATCGGAGTCGGTTGTGACTTTACAAACCCATGTTTGGCGAAATGGATTCGGTCGTGACTGGGAACCAAAGAATCGAGATTTGAATCGGCATTGCCGTTTTCGAACAATTCTAACTGCAAATCGTGAGGCGGGCGGTTGTCCCAATCGTCTCGGTTTTCATGGTCGTCACCGGGATCAGACGTCTCTCTGGGCTTTTCCAAAAGTTCCGCAGCCAGCGAAACCAATTCGTCGTCCCACGGATACACCGAGATCAACATTCCCGCATCAACGTTGCACTCAAATGCCAACATTGCAATATCGTTGGCTAAATGAATCGCACCTTCCTTGTCCGTTTCTGGAAGAAGCACTGCGATGCAATCTTCATAGTGCCCTATCACATCGGTGCAACGTAATCGTTGCTGGATACCATCGATGAATTGTTTGCCTTCAATCCGATCCAAAACCTCTGTCGAAATTCGTATCCGAATCAGCGGAAGGTCTCGGTTCCCGGTCCTTCGATCAGAACGATAAATTTCTTTCTTTAGCTCATTAACAAATTCATCAACAGACACCAAATCCAAGTCCGGCGA
>JBCCSJ010000282.1:0-7595 GCA_039200505.1 Planctomycetota bacterium
AGAGAATCGAACGGCGCCGTTAACGCATATCGCCGACCATTTTGCTCATAGTCAAATTTATCCATGGCACATCGAAACTGCGTGCGAGTACCTCGAAAAACAGGGGATGCTTGAAAAACTTGCGATGCCATTTCGAATAACCAAAAAAAGTAGGGTGGATGTTGAAGAACCTGCTTATTTTTATGATCCCGCCTGAATGTTCCCCTCATGACGCAAAAAACCATTGACATTCAAAATGCACGCGAAAACAACCTGAAAAATATTTGCGTCAAACTGCCCCGCGATCGGCTGATTGTTTTTACTGGTGTCAGTGGCAGTGGCAAATCTTCTCTCGCGTTTGACACTGTCTATGCCGAAGGTCAAAGGCGACTTTTAGCTTCCATGTCATCTTTCGCCAAACGATTTGTTGGCCAATTGAAAAAACCGGATGTCGATTTCGTCAACGGGCTCTCGCCAGTTGTATCAATTGATCAGAAAACAATCGGTTCCAATCCTCGTTCCACTGTTGGGACGATGACCGATGTATCGGACTACTTGAGGATGCTTTTTGCCACCGTCGGAACACCGCATTGCCCTTACTGCGAAAAAGAGATTCCGATCAAAACGACTTATCAGATAATGGAGCATCTTCTTGCATTGCCGCTAGGAACGGAGGTCGAAGTTCGCGCACCGGTTTTTAAAATTTTCGGCGAAGACTATGAATACACGATCGAGCAAATCCGGGTCAACGGCTACCGCAGAGCCCGCATTGACGGAAAACTGACGGATCTCGGAAGTAAGTTTGAGCTCGATGAAGATACTCTTTATCGAATCGAGGCGGTTGTTGATGAATTCGTGATTCAACCTGACATCGAAAAACAAGTAATCGCATCATTGGACAACGGTTTAAAAATGGGCGATGGCCTTTTGGTTTTCGAAATTACGAGCAAACTAAGTAAAGCAAAAAAGGATAATTTTTATAACGGATTTTGCTGTAAAAAAGACAAGTTGCTGGCCGGTCCGATGCACCATCGGAATTTTACCTTTAACGATCCCAGCGGTGCGTGCCCAAGTTGTACTGGACTGGGGACTGGGATGAGAGTGCATCCGGATCTATTGGTACCCGACCCCAGCCGAAGCCTAAACGATGGTGCTTTCGTTAAAGAGGCGATGAACTGCAAAAAAGAGACTTGGGGCGGAAGAATGCTTTACAGTCTTTCTAAAGCCTTCAAATTCAACCTCGATACACCTTACAAGAGATTACCCAAACGTGCCATCGATATCCTGTTATATGGCACCCAGGGTAAAAAATTCGAAATCAAAATACCACCGGGGGCTGCTGCTCACAAAAGCGAAGGCAAAAAAGTCAACTTTCGAGGCGTAATCAACCAGATTGAAGCAACGTATCGGTGGTACCGCAAAAGAGGGGAAAGCCGCGACGGGATCGATTCTTACTTAAAAAAAATCATGGTGGAACATCCTTGCCCGGAATGCTTAGGAGCCCGGCTCAAAAGACCCCGACGTCTCGTAACACTGTCGGGCAAAAACTTGCACGACGTAGGTGAAATGCATCTGGTTGAGGTTGTTAAATTTTTAAAGGGAATCCAACCTAACGCCAAACAAAAAGGCGTCGTTGAAATTATCCTTCGAGAGGTCCTTTCTCGATTGGAATTGCTCATATCGATCGGATTGGACTATCTAAATCTAAATCGACGTAGTGGTACGCTTTCCGGAGGTGAAGCCCAACGAATTCGGCTCTCTTCTCAGATTGGATCGGGGCTGATGGGAATGCTCTATGTTTTGGACGAACCGAGCATCGGGTTGCATCCGAAAGACAATGTCAAAATGATCGAAACTTTACGTCGACTGCGTGATATTGGAAACACGGTCATCGTTGTTGAACATGACGAAGACACCATTCGTTCAGCCGATCACGTCGTAGAAATTGGCCCCGGCCCAGGAATTCACGGGGGCGAAATTGTCAGCCAAGGGAAAGTCAAAAAAATCTTAAGTGACAAGAAGTCGATCACCGGAAGATTTCTGAGCGGTCAAGAGGAGATTCCGGTTCCGGGCGTTCGACGATCCAAAGGCCTTAAGCAAATCTTAATCCAGGGAGCCCGAGAAAATAACTTACAAGACCTCAACGTTGCGATTCCATTAGGGCAATTCGTGTGTGTAACCGGGGCAAGCGGTTCGGGTAAAAGTTCACTTGTATACGAAATTCTTTACAAAAAGCTTTACAATGTGTTGCACGATAGTCGGGTGCTGTCTGGTGACCACGATGATCTCATCGGCTACGAATTTGTAGACGATGTAATCAACATCGATCAGTCCCCGATTGGCCGAACTCCTCGATCCAACCCAGCAACCTATATTGGATTTTACGATAATATCCGTAAGCTGTTCGCCAGTACCGAAACAGCAAAAGAAAGGAAATACACCGCATCCCGTTTCAGTTTTAATGTGAAAGGAGGAAGGTGCGAAGAATGTAGCGGTGAAGGTACGATCGTGACAAAGTTATCATTCATGCCAGACGTCGAAGTAACTTGCCCGACGTGTAAGGGCGAACGTTACAATCAAGAAACACTGGAGGTCTCTTATCGTGGTAAAAATATTGCCGAAATTTTAGATCTGTCGATCGAAGAGGGTGTCGAATTTTTTTCAGACCAATCCACGATTTTCAGAAAATTAGAAGTAATGTACGACCTTGGCCTGGGATATCTGACGCTCGGGCATCCATCCACCATTTTGTCAGGAGGTGAGGCCCAACGAGTCAAGTTAGCTTCCGAATTGGGCAAACTAAAACGTGGCAAGCACAATCTCTACATTTTAGATGAACCAACAACTGGGTTGCATTTTGCCGATATCGAACGCCTTTTAATTAGCCTTCAGAGATTGGTCGACAACGGCCACACGGTTCTCGTGATCGAACATAATCTTGATGTGATCAAAACCGCCGATCACGTGATCGATCTTGGACCTGAAGGTGGCCACAATGGAGGCCAAATCATGGCAACGGGCACTCCCGAAGAACTTTGTAAAAGCAAAAAAAGCCACACCGCTCGGTTTCTGAAAAAGGTGCTTGGGTAGCCCCAGCGATATCCGACTTCGGAGAGGTGAAAAATTGCGATACAAAAACAGCGGCACTGCGTTTTCAGCCGTAACCTCGCTCATTCGTCTTGAAAGACGATCTACTATAAAATAGCCGTGCTCTCCGCGCGGTATGTCTTGCCTGAATTTATCTCGAAGAGACGAATTGCCATCGACAAAAGCCGCCAATTCGTGGAACGAGTGCTTTAACATATTGATGGGCTAGTGCAGATTGCCCCCCGCTGTTACGGCTACCGGGACCAAGAAATTGTGTCTGGCTGAGACGATTGGCCGACCAATAGGGTGTCGCAAAGGATATTAAATCAATTAAAATCAAGACGCTTGACCACCCATAAACTTTCGTGCGGAAGTTGTTCGCCTCGCTTTGTGCTGACGACCGGTTAGTTAACATGAGGATGCAGCTTTAGCATTCAAGCCACCAATTTTTGCGATTTAAAATTCATGGAAATTGAAAATTATCCGATCAATCCCGACTGTTTTGACGAAGCATTTTCGCAACCGGGGGTCCCTCGTTCCAACTGTCTCAGTTTCGCCAATCGTTTGAAAGAGCTTTCGGACGAAGAACTCATCCGGCGTCAGGCCTCAGCGGAATTTCTGTTAAGAGATCTAGGGATCACATTTACAGTTTATGGTCACCAATCTGGAACGGAAAAAATATGGCCATTCGATCTGTTGCCCCGCATCATTTCAGGGCAAGAGTGGGGGCCTATCGAAAAGGGACTTATCCAGCGAATCGAAGCGCTCAATTTGTTTATCGACGATCTTTACAACGATCAAAAAATTGTCAAAGACAAAGTCTTTCCCGCTGAGATGTTGGCAACGTCAAAAACATTTCGTCAACAGATGATCGGGTTTCAAGTTCCGCAAAAGGTTTGGTGTCATATTTCCGGCGTCGACTTGGTGAGAGCAGGTGATGGAAAGTTTTACGTCCTCGAAGATAATCTGCGATGTCCATCAGGCGTATCTTACGTGCTTGAAAATCGTGAGATTTTGAAACGGACATTGGCCAATCTGTTCGATGGGATGAATGTCAAAGCCATCGATGATTACCCTGACAGATTGCTGGACGCTTTGCTGAGTTGTGCACCCGCGGGTTCTCACGACCCAATTGCAGTTTTATTGACTCCGGGAATCTACAATTCAGCTTATTTTGAGCACACTTTTCTAGCTCAGAAAATGGGAATTGAGTTAGTCCAGGGATCCGACCTCACCGTTCAAGACGATTGTGTTTATATGTGCACAACCCGGGGGCTTAAACGGGTCGACGTGATTTATCGGCGAATCGATGACGACTTTATTGATCCCAAGCACTTTAACCCGGATTCGATGCTTGGAGTCCCCGGAATCATGGACGTTTATCGTGCGGGCAACGTTACGTTGGCCAACGCGCCAGGTGCCGGTGTCGCTGACGACAAAGCGGTTTATACCTACGTTCCCAAAATCATCGAATACTATCTGAAAGAAGATCCGATTCTTTGTAACGTTCCGACCTACTTATGTGCCGATCCAACCCAACGTCAACACGTGTTGGCCAACCCCGAAAAATTTGTTTTCAAGCCGGTCAATGAGTCCGGTGGTTATGGCATTGTTTTAGGTCCCAAAGCGACCCGCAAAGAATTGGACAATGTGACGCAATTAGTCAAATCCAATCCCCGCAACTACGTCGCCCAACCGATGCTGCAGCTGTCGACGGTGCCAACGCTCATTGATGGCAAACTTCAACCTCGACATGTCGACCTGCGACCATTTGTGCTTCGAGGCAAAGAGACTTATGTGATGCCTGGAGGATTAACGCGTGTCGCTCTACCCAAGGGGTCGATGGTGGTTAATTCTTCTCAAGGAGGAGGAAGTAAAGATACCTGGGTACTTGATGCGACGGTTGAAAACGTTGTTCCAGATCCTCATGATTCCATGTCGCAGCAGCAAAATCAGTCTCAAACGCAGAGGGTAGGGTAGTCTGATGTTAAGTCGCGTCGCAGATTCTGTTTATTGGATGAGTCGGTACGTCGAAAGAGCTGAAAACGTTGCTCGATTTTTGGACGTCAATTACAACTTGACTCTCGGTGACACTTCCGCATTCATGCACCAATGGTTGCCATTGATTTATACAACCGGTGACCAATCCGACTTCAATGAACGTTACAAAGAACCGTCTCGGGAAAACACGCTTCAATTTCTTCTCTTCGATGACCAGAATCCGAATTCGGTGCTCAGTTGTATTTCGATGGCCCGCGAATGCGCCAGGACGGTTCGAGAAGTTCTTCCCAGTTCACTTTGGGAACAATTGAATCGTTTTCGGTTACTTGTTCTCGAAGCATCAAAGACAAGGGAAGTTTTGGATCAGCCTTACGAATTTTGCGAGTCAGTCCGCACGGCGAGTCAATTGCTGTCGGGCGTCGCAATGTCGTCAATGTTGCACGACGAGGCTTGGTCATTTATGCAGATGGGACGGTACATTGAACGGGCCGACAAAACTTCGCGGATTGTTGACGTGCAATATTTTATCCTTTTGCCCAAACCAGAAGATGTTGGAACGTCGATCGATGTTATTCGATGGTCGGCATTGCTTAAGTCGGCTGATGCTTTAAACATGTACCGCCGAATGCATGGGCGGATTGTTCCAGAAAAAGTGGCAGAGTTCCTTTTTTTAGATCCCTTTTTTCCCAGGTCGATTCGGTTTTGTGTGAATCAGGTGCAAGACTGTTTCTATCGGATGAAGGAACAGGAATCGGAAAGGGAGGATTTACCTTCCGAACGATTGATTCAGCAACTCAGTACGCGGCTCAACACGATTAAGATTAGCGAAATCATCGGTCAGGGCATGCATGTGTTTGTGGATCAATTTCAAGGTGCTTTAAATTCGCTTGGCAATATCATCTATGCGGATTTCTTCAGCACAACGAGCCAGACACCGCGAAAAATACTGACTGAGTCAAATACTTAGCCGCTTCGAGCGTCGCAATACTAAGCTAGCGATCAGTCGTGAATATCGGTCTGGCTGGAATTTGATCGTTTCCAACCACCAAGGCCCAGCCTGGCCATCCATTTCCCTTGATTTGGAATCACCAATTTAATGAGCATCAAAGTAGCACTCCACCATCGTACATCGTATCGTTACGATCGACCGATTTCGGTTGGCCCCCAAGTCATTCGCCTTCGACCTGCTCCCCATTGTCGTACCCCGATTGAAAGTTACTCCTTGCGGGTCGAACCGGCCGATCATTTTTTGAATTGGCAACAAGATCCTCACGGAAACTTTCTTGCCAGAATCGTGTTCGAAGAAAAGATTGAACGACTATCGATTGACGTCAATTTGGTTGCCAACCTTTCGACCATCAATACGTTCGATTTTTTCGTGGAAGATTCAGTCACCCAATTTCCATTCCAATACAACGAAGAGGAACTGGAAGATTTGAAACCTTATTTGGTCACATCCAACCCAGGCCCAAAGCTGACCGAATTTCTTGGTTCAATTCATACCCAATTCGAACGAACGATTGATTTCCTGGTAGACGTGAATCAACGACTTCAATCAGAAATCGATTACTTGGTTCGATTAGAACCGGGAGTGCAGACGTGCGAGCAGACGCTGACGAAACGAAGCGGTTCGTGTCGCGATTCGGCCTGGCTGTTGGTACAAATTCTTCGAAACCTAGGGATTGCTGCCCGTTTCACTTCCGGGTATTTGATCCAACTCAAACCAGACGTCAAATCTTTGGACGGTCCCTCAGGAACCGAAGTCGACTTTACCGATCTGCATGCCTGGACTGAAGTATTTCTTCCCGGAGCCGGTTGGATCGGACTTGATCCCACCAGCGGGCTGTTGACAGGTGAGGGGCATTTGCCGCTCGCATCGACCCCCAATTTTTCCCACGCTGCTGCAATTACCGGAGCCATTGAAGAATGCGAATCCGAATTTGAGTTCGACATGTCAATCAAACGGATTCACGAAGACCCACGTGTTACCAAGCCCTATACCAACGACCAATGGAATCGCATCGATCGCCTTGGAATGAAAGTCGATCGCGATTTGGAAGCTTCCGATGTCCGATTGACGATGGGAGGTGAACCGACCTTCGTTTCAATTGATGACCCCGATAGTTCCCAATGGCAAACGGACGCCTTGGGTAGTGAAAAAAATCAATTGGCCAACGTACTCATGACTAGGATGCGGAAACGCTTCGGCAATGACACGTTTGTGCATTACGGTCAGGGCAAATGGTACCCAGGGGAACCGTTGCCTCGATGGTCAAAAACTTGTTATGCCCGCAAAGACGGAAAACCGATCTGGAACAATCAGGAATTTCTTGCCGCGGAAGGTGAGGATCATCAACACAACGATGCTGATGCAAGAAAACTGGTGGAAGGAATTGCGGAAAGACTGAATGTCGACGACCAAAACGTCGCTGCTGTCTATGAGGATGCGCTATATCACATCTGGCAGGAACAACGGCTTCCTCAGAATGTTGATTTGAATGACCTCGAATCCGTTCAAAATGAGATTG
>JBCCSJ010000283.1:0-7567 GCA_039200505.1 Planctomycetota bacterium
ACCCGCTTAAAAAAAACCACCCCAACATAAAACACCCCAACAGACCCATGGGTAAAACCCTTTCGGGGCAATCTAATTTTTAGATCCTGTCGCGCTTGCGGATCCAGAAAAAACCGGAGACCAAACGACTGCGGAAGTTTCTGGTGTGACTGCAGAAACCCAGAATGGAATAGACCAACAATCAGATCAAACCAAAGCGGAGACGGCAACGACGAATACGTCACCCGAATCGAAATTTGTCCAAGATGGTGACAATCTGCCGTCATCATCTGATCTAAGCAATAAAGAATCTCAGTCTGAAAATGCCACCGATGTCGACGGTAATGACTCAAGCTTGGCCGATAATCAAGTCGACAAGGCTGACCAGAATACAGACGAGGAACAGAAGGTAACGATCAAGAAGACAGAAACTGAGCCGACGGGCAAAAAAAAGAAGAAAAAGAAAAAGAAGAAAAAGGTCGATGATCCGTTCAAGGACTACCACGACTTTCGGCACGCTCTGAAGCAGATTCCCCACTACCGAATGTTGGCGATCAATCGTGGCGAACGAGCTAACAAATTAAAAGTTAAAATTGAATTTGAGCATTCGAAACCTTCCCAGTTAGCCGAATCCAGATGGGTACCTGAAACTCACCCACTTCAACAATTCTTGCAGGCTTGTGCAGCAGATGCACTCACCCGACTAGTGATTCCCAGTCTGGAGCGGGAAATTCGCAGAGAATTGACCGAGGCAGCCGAAAATCACGCCGTTGAAGTTTTTGCGTGCAATTTGAAGAATTTACTGCTTCAGCCACCGATCAGAAACAAGATGGTGCTCGCCATTGACCCCGGCTTCAAACGAGGTTGTTCGATTGCGGTCGTCGATCGTTGTGGCCAACTGCTCGGGACAAGCCACATCTATGTAGTTGGAAATCAAAATCGAAAATCCGATGGCAAAAAAAAGCTGGCCGCTTTAGTTCAGAAACATGACGTCGATGTCATTGCCATCGGGAACGGAGCCGGATGTCGCGAAACAGAGAAAATGGTTTCCGATACGATTGCTGAATCTTTGACCGGATCGAATCTCAAATACACCATCGTGAATGAGGCTGGCGCGAGTTTTTATTCGACCAGTGAGATCGGGCGTGAAGAGTTTCCCGATCTGAATCCATCGTTCCGTAGTGCCATTTCGATCGCCAGGCGACTGCAAGATCCGTTGTCGGAACTGGTAAAAATCAGCCCTGCCAATATTGGAGTAGGTCTCTACCAACATGACGTCAAAGCCAAACACCTATCCGAGTCTTTGGATGAAGTCGTTACGTTTTGTGTCAACAAAGTAGGTGTGAATGTCAACTCAGCCAGTCTATCGTTGTTGAAGCATGTTTCCGGTCTCAATTCGTTAACTGCCAGGCGACTGGTCGAATACAGGTCCGAAAAAGGGCCGTTTCAAAATCGGTCTCAATTGAAGGAAGTGAACGGAATCGGAGACTCCACTTTCGTCCAAGCCGCTGGATTTTTGCGAATTCACGGCGGGGATTCGCCGCTGGACGAGTCAGGGATCCATCCGGAAAGCTATGACCTGGCGGCACAAGTCGTCCAAAAAGTTGACGCTACGATCGATGATCTTTTTCCCAGTCAGATCAAACCTGATCTTTGCAAATGCGAGAAAGTGGATTCCGCCAGTTCGGGAAATGGAGACATTGCTCAGGATCCTCAAGTCGATTTGATCGCTGACTCAAATGCGGCAGAAACCTCCCCCGCGGAAAATCAATCTAACCCTGAATCGCGGTCAAGCGAACATGGCAAAACCGAGAACGAACCGTCAAGCGAAGGAGAAGTTACTTCGACTTCCGTTGCTTCTGAATCAGAGTCTGAATCGGATTCCAAGTCGCAGGCTGAACAGGTTCCCGCTGCCGATGCTGCGAATTCCAACACAGAAGACGTGACCGCGGAAGCCGCCGTCGGACCAGTTGAAACGACTTCCGACGACCAAGTTGATGTGAAATCTGCGGCCACCTTAGCCAAATCTCAATCGACAACCGATCCACCAGAATTGACCGCAGCACAGAAAATCCGACGTGAAAAAAGAGAAGAGATCGAAAAGAAGCTAAGTCGTTTACGGATCCAGGACTTGGCAAAGGACTTGGATCAGGGAGAGTTGCTGGTCCGAGATATCGTCCTTGCTTTAAAGCGTCCTCAATGGGATCCGCGAGTAAAGACCGCCAAACCGATTTTCCGCAGTGGAATCATAAAGCTCGAAGACTTAAAACCAGAAATGCAATTGGAAGGTCAAGTCGTCAACGTGGTCGACTTCGGAGTCTTTGTCGACATTGGATTGGGAGATAGCTCGCTGATTCATGTGAGCCAGCTTTCGAATAAATTTATCCGGGATCCTCATCGCAAATTTGCGATTGGCGACGTTTTGCAAGTTTGGGTCACCGAAGTCGACATTGAACGTCGACGGATTAAGTTGACCGCAGTGCCACCTGGAACCAAGGTGGGACGAAAACCAAACTCACGAAAAAATTCACGTTCCAAGTCGGGGCAAAATAGCCGACAAAAATCGGGGAGCGACTCGAGGTTCGCCCGCAAAGATAAACGAAGGTCAGGATCCAAGGAATCGCGAAAGCAGCGAAGCCAGCATTCCCGCAACCGGACTTCCAAGCCTGTCAAACCGATCACCGACGGAATGTTAAAAGGGAAAGAACCGATGCGCTCGTTTTCCGACCTCGCACAATTTGTGACTCAAAAAAAGGACCCTAAAGAGTCCGACGGAAAAGGAAAATCGAAATAGAGTTTCTGATCGTGTCGTTGTTTATCAAAATGGGTACAATTAGTGGCTCCCAATTCCTTATTTCGCGGAATCCTCCATGGACTTTGAAAGCAAACTGGAACAGGCTATTCAACGTGGCCAAAACCGAAATTCAGCTCAAACCGACGCTGAAAAACAGATTGCTGCAACCAAAGAAGAATTGCGGAATCGTCATAATGGATTCCGATTAAATTTGTCGGAACATATCGAAACTTGTTTGAAAAAACTCAGCAACCATTTTCCAGGCTTTGACTACGAAACACTTTATGGTGAAAAAGGCTGGGGCGGTGCGATTTCCCGGGATGACCTGACTCGAGGGCCTAGTGGGCGAGCCGGTAGTTTTTTTTCGCGGCTGGAAATCACGGTACGCCCCCAAAACGAATACAACGTTGTCAACATTGCCGGCAAAGCTACGATTTATGACAAGGAAGTTTTTACCTGGAATCATTTCGAAGAAATCTTAAAAGCGGATCAGGTCCAATTCGAAGAAATGATTGATAAATGGGTCTTGGAATTCGCCGAACAGTTTGCGGCCCAGAATTAGTGAAAACCCAAGATGACCACGGATTCGACACGATTTCGATAAGTTAGGTCCATGCAACCATTAAGCGATCAGACAACGGAATCAGCAACGCCCCACCGCAAAAGTTGTTGGTTGAAAGGAATTCTTTTCCTGTCGGCAGCCCTGCTGATTGCGATTATTGTCCACCGATCCATGCTGGAAGAGATCGACCCGGACAAAACAAAAGACGTCGTGGTGACGCCGGCTGATTCCACGCAAGGCGCCGACCAAGTCGAATCGAACCCCGAGGATCAACTTCCTGAAAACGCCATCACGCGTTTCATCAACCGCCAAAAAATTGCGGATGCCGAATACACCTGGGATCCTTTGGTTGAAATCGCCGAAAAATTGGTCGCGGATATTGATTCGAACATTCAAGACTATACCGCGACAATCACCAGCCAGGTTCGGATCGAAGGTGAGTTGCTCGATCGTCGTGTTGTTGAGTGCAAAATTCGCCACCCCCAGAAAAAAGAAGACCGAAACATCCCGTTCTCGGTTTACACCAAATTCTTAATTCCCAAAGACAGTGCTGGCCAAGAAGCGATTTGGGTCGATGGATGGCACGAAAACAACATTGTCGCGCATGCAACGGGGTTACTAAACGTCAAAAAGTTCTATTTGGATCCCGAGGGCTCGCTTGCCATGAAGGGGAACCTGCATCCCATCTGGGTGATCGGATTTCGCAATCTTTTAGTCAAATTGATCGAGACCGGCACGAAAGAGCGGCTAGATAATTCCGTAAAAATAAACATTCGTCGAAACGTCGATGTGAATGGCATCAAGTGCACCGTCCTCGAATCCATTCATGAAAACAAGAGCCCCGATTTCAAATATCATATCGCCCGAATGTATATTGATGATGAACGCAATATTCCAATCGGTTTTGAGGGTTTTCTTTGGCCAGAATCCGACGGAGAAGAACCACCAATTTTGGAGTATTATTTCTACACAGATGTGAAATTGAATGTGGGGCTTACGAACGACTCATTTGATCCCGACAATGAAGAATATGGCTATCCTGAGTGGTAGGAATCGCCAATTTCAAGGTGTTGTTATTCCGGCAAACGTTGTCCAGGTAGATCAGATTCGGTGGTATTCGGATCCGATTCATTCCTTTTTTCGGAATTTCATCAATCATCTGATGCAAATTCAAAATTTAAGCTGTTGAACCGTTTTACCGTTTTATGCGAAAATGGCGTTGCGACGAGTCACTGCTGCACTCCATAGCGTTTTTGGTTCGTCTGGCTGAATTCAAAGCCCCACTTTCGTCAACCAGATCAATAACGGAACGTTTGCTCAAATGTCTCCTTCCCAAACTATGGTTACCCCAAGAAAAAAAAGAAATATCCCTGATGGGACGTGGATTCAGTGTCCCGGCTGTAAATCGCCGATCGTCAACAAAGAAGCTGAAAAGCTCCAGAGGGTTTGTCCCAAGTGCGACCATCATATGTATGTGTCAGCTCGCAAAAGACTCGAACAGGTTCTTGACGAAGGGACGTTTGAAGAGTGGGATGCCAACCTTTTGTCCGCGGACCCATTAACGTTTAAGGATTCCAAATCTTATCCGGATCGAATCAAATCCGAACAGAAGAAAACCGGACTGTCCGATGCCGCAATTACCGGATGTGGCATGATTCGAGCGAGGCGGGTTGCGATCGGAATCACTGATTCTCAATTTATCATGGGAAGTATGGGGTCGGTCGTCGGAGAGAAATTGACTCGATTGGTGGAACGTGCAACCGAACAAGATCTACCGCTTATCATTGTAAGCGGGTCTGGAGGCGGAGCGCGAATGCACGAAGGGATTCTTTCGCTAATGCAGATGGCCAAAGTTTCGGCGGCCCTGGCCAGGTATGACGAAAAAGGTGGATTGTTTATTTCTGTTTTGACCAACCCGACCATGGGTGGTGTGGCTGCAAGTTTTGCGTCTTTAGGCGACGTCGTTTTTGCTGAACCAAACGCCCTGATCGGGTTTGCCGGTCCTCGAACCATTAAAGCTACCATCCGGATCGAATTGCCCGAAGGATTTCAAACTAGCGAGTTCCTGTTGGAACACGGATTCATCGATCGAATCGTTCGGCGGCCCAACCTTAAAACAGAAATCGCCCGAACGATCGACTATTGCGGTAAGTAGCTTTCAAAAGGTAATTCTCAAAAGGCTGCTACTGGCTTCAATTGAGCATTGGCCTGATCGGCTTCAAACAGCGACCCGATGATTCGGCTCAATTGAAAAATCGCCTTTCCCCAATCATGTTGTATAATTTGGGAAATGCGTGATCGGATTGGACACGGGATTATTTCGAATTCATGACCTAAAGTGTTTTTGTGGGATTACCGGCCCCATCTACGTTTTCAGTCGTAACATCCAAGTCAAGAATTGGAATAAAGTAGAAACCACCATCGTCGTTCGATGGTCGTCGGGTAACGTCCAGTGATTGTGCAATCCCTGTCAACGAGCCTTGACTTTTCGCAAGCTCTCAACCATTCGAATTCGATCAAACCTGGGTATCTTCGATAAATTCTTCGGGCGTAAGCAGGACTCTCGTAGCGATCCTAAAGAAAAGAAAGCAAAAAAAAATCCCCAAAAAGGCGATGCCAAGAGTCAGAAAAAAGGAAAGGGTAAATCTGACAAAAAGGCGCCTCGAAAAGGGCGTTTGGACGGCGAACCCAAAAAGGCGTTGCGAAAAGAGCCTTTGGACATTTCCGCTAATTTCCGATTGGATCGGCATGCGTTTACAGGAACCATGTCCAAGTTCCATGTGGCTCAGGAAATCGGGACAAAAAAACTCTATGGGCTGAAGATCCTCGATCAAGAAAAATTGGACTACTTTAACAACCGATTCAAAGGGCTTAAGAAGCCGTCTGAAGGCGAGATCGCATTAAAAATCAATCACCCTAACGTTGTCGAGACTTTTGAATATGGCAAAACTACGACGGGTGAACATTACATTTTGATGGAATATATCAACGGCCCCGGATTGGATCAGGCAATTCGCAAGAACGATCATTCCTTGTTTCCCAATCGGTTGAAATTGATCCGAGAAATGGCCAAGGCGATCCAGGCAGTTCACGATCACGGGTTTATCCATCGCGACGTCTGTCCAAGAAACTTTATCTGCTACAAAGACTTTACATGGTGTAAGTTAATCGACTTTGGCCTAACGTTACCTGACGAACCCCCGTACAAGATGCCTGGTAATCGCACCGGAACACCGCAGTACATGGCTCCTGAGATTGTACGTCGACGCAAAACGGATCAGCGGCTTGATGTTTTTGCATTCGGTGTAACTGTCTATCGTTTTTTAACTTTCGAACACCCATGGGGTTCGACGGATACGACCGGTAAAGCAGCATTGAGCCACGACACAGTAGACGTCACACCGATTCAGGAGCATCGCCCCTATTTGAATCGTAAAATTGTCTCAGCCATTCACAAATGTCTCGAAGTCGATTCAGGCAAAAGGATGCCTGATTGCAAAAGTTTTCTCAACGCGATTCGCGGTGTAGATGCTGAAGACGAAAATTAGCAGCCGCGAATTTCGATTACTGTCGTGTTAAACACCTCGCCTTCAATCGCATCATTGATATCTCGGCCCTACTTACTTTCGGTCGAATGACCGGGATGTCATCCTGCAGATACGAAGTCAAATGCTCATTTGTTCCTCGGTTATTTGCAAACTAGGCTTTCCATTTGACGAACTCAAGTCCTTCGTACTGGTGATAATCAAGCCCTAGCTCATATCCACGTTGGATCCATTTCCCTGATTCGCCAATTGAAATCAATTTCTGATACGAACCACCCAGGCTTGGTTGCGGAAAGTCCACAAGTACAATTTTAAGATGCGAGGCATCTCCCACGTCGTCTGGGATTGATTCCTCAAAATGGAATTGCATTGTATTGTCGTCCGAGTCAATCAAGCCGAAGAAGTTACCTTCTGTCCCGCTCCCATCAGCCCACCTGTCAAGCGCTTCGGTCTGAGTAAGAGTTTGCGGGTGCGAAGACTCGACAACGTCTTCGCAGTCTTGCCAGTAGGCTTTCATGGTTGGCTCAGGCATCTCTAATTCTGCATTTGAGTGAGCGGGATAACGTTAACCGACTTGCGTGGATACGGCTTTGACAGGATTTTAATGGGCATCATTGGCAAAGCCAACCCGCGAAATCCGTGGCTTACACGATGGAATGCGACTTAAGTTCATCGCATTTCCGTGAG
>JBCCSJ010000284.1:0-7552 GCA_039200505.1 Planctomycetota bacterium
CAACGGGCCGAGTGTTGCTGGCTGGGCAGTTTCCGATTCAACCCATCCAATCATGAACGGCCCGTTCGGTTCGGTCGGTCCCAATGGCACGTCCATTGAAACCGCCGGTGTGGTGAGCTACTTCGATTCGACCAGTTTGGATCCTTCCGATTTGATTTTGGCAACTGACGCGACAACAGGTGAACCAACGATCGTCCTTCGCGCACATGGGCAAGGATATCTGCTGTTGACCAGCGACGAGGGCATCTTCCGATCCGATATGACAGGGGCTGGAACCCTTTCTACGCCCAACGATATTCTTGCGGCAAACATTTTTGCCTGGGCCACTGATCAAGCCGCCGCGAACGATACTTTCACAGTTAACATCAACGTCAATCCAGTCAACGATGCTCCCCAAGCCAATACTGAAAGTTTCAATGTCGTCGAGGATAACACTTTGTCTGGAAGTTCAATTATTGCCAACGACACTGATTCTGAATCCGACACTTTGACCGCCAGTTTAGTTTCAGGCCCGCTCAATGCCGCCGCGTTTACGCTGAATCCTGATGGATCGTTTTTGTATGAACCAACTGGGAACTTTAATGGCACCGATCAATTTGTTTACCGTGTTTCTGACGGAAATGGTGGATTTGATGAAGCCACCGTCACGTTAAACGTCACGCCAGTCAATGACGTTCCAACGACGCAAACAGATCGGTACACCGTTTTGCCAGGCTTCGTCAGCATCATCGAACAAGGCGTGTTGTCCAATGATTTTGACGTCGATGGAGATTCGCTGCAGGCATTGTTGGTGTCGCCTCCTTCCAACGGATCGATCAGCCTTTCTCCAGACGGCAGATTTATTTATGTCCCGTTGGCGGGATTCACTGGCGCTGACACCTTTACCTACATAGCCACCGATGGAGCTGGAAACAGTGCGTTGACGACTGTCACGGTCAACGTTTTAGGAGTAGGCTCGACAAGCGATGGTAGTGTTGCCACCGCGATCATTGGTTCCAATCCAACAACGACTATCGAGGAATCTGATGCCGAGAATGGCGAAATCGTTACCGTTCGAGCCATCGCTCCTGCACCGCCAACAGTCGAATTGCAAGCTGCCCAAACCGCGCCAAAAGCCAAAGCGAAAAACGAACCGTTAGAGTTTGGAAGTCTGGCAGAAATTATTACCAATCGAGACAACGCACAAAATATTCTTGTGACACTCGTTTCGGACAGTTCCTACAATATCGTGGGCGTTGGGCAACAGCGACTGGATGATGCAGTTTCTAATCTCAATAGTCCGGCCGCAGTATTCAACGCCAAAAAACTTTGGTCCAAACTGGACGAGCAACTCGAATCGGCCACCAGCCATTCCTTCGAATTGGATATTTCGGTCGGTGCAATCTCGGTAGTGGGAACTTTAGGATATATTCTTTGGGCTCTTCGCGGGGGCACCCTGATGGCTCTCGCTTTGACGCAACTTCCGACCTGGATTGTGATTGACCCGATCCCAATTCTTGACTCATATGCCAACGAAAATGGACAATCACAAAACAACGACGAATTCGATAAAAGCTATTTCGAATAGGTCTTTTCAGAAGCGGCATTCGAAGGAACCAAAAACTGAATTTGGTTTGCGGCCTGGGATACTTTTTGAGCCCTATTGCAGAATGAGCTCAAGATGTTCGACCAACAGTCGGTTTGGATCGGGATAAAAGTCTTGCAGCATTTCGGCGAACGAACCGGGTGAATGGACTCCATCCATCTGATCAAGATAATTTCGCAGCAGTTGCTGAGACTCGAAACCATTGGTAATCAAGAAATGAATCCACAACCACGATTCGGCGTATTCAGTTTGCCCCATCTCTTTTGCCACACGAAGCGTTTCTAACTTCTTTAAATCGGGACGCCACATTCGATTCTTCCAAAGTCTATTCAAATGGACGGCATGGGGTGCATTGAAGCCGCCCTTGCCCAATCCTACTTCAAAGAATTCTGCGATTCCTTCATCAAGCCAAATGGGGACTACCGTCAAGACTGAATGAAGGTATCCATGCGTCACTTCATGCCTGACATCTTCACCTACTTTGGATCCCCAAAAGGCGAACACTTTAAGTTCGCCTTTGTCTTTAACAAAAAAAGCTCTGCGGTTAGGGAACAGTGGATTTTTTGCGACCATATACTGGTGATACTGGTCTTCATTTTTGAAGAGATAAATATGGATTGGAACTTTTGATTCACTAATTTGTAAAACGCGATTCATCGAATTACGTTGAAGCAACAGTTCGTCCACTAAGCGATGCTTTTCAGGCAAATGGAAATCGGTGTGGATCACCAATTGCCCGCGATTGATGACTTGTTCACTCGGCAATTTCAGATGGCTCGTAGCCGTAGCGCAACCAACGCTAATGCAAAAAAGCAAGATCAAAAAAATGGTTGCCTGGTTGCTCATTCAAATCTCCAATTCGCGGAGGTTAGCAACTTTCGCCTCTCTGTGGCGATAGCATTTTTAAAACCGTGAGAATTAATATTGACCACCGATTTCAAATTTGCAGAATCTTTGAAATCGAACATCAGCCCTGGATGGCGCATTGATCCACGGAAGGATAATTCATGAATCTAATGGCAAAACGGAATTTGCTTATCGTTTGTGGCCTGGTTACCTTCACAATTGTGATTGGTTGTAATCAGGGCGCCACTCCAGAGGTTGCTAACGTTCAATCGGAACTCAATAAGACTGCATCACCCATCCAAAAAACGGAAACTGTTGCAGTCGATTCGAATCGTGGGAAAGAAACTAAGTCACCAGCGGTTCAAGATTCCCAACCGCTTTCTCAGGATTCAACTCCCAGCCAAGTCTGTCAAAAATTTATGACGTTGCTTCAGAATGGGAACCGTATCGGGGCTGAAAATTTACTAACCCGGGCTGCGTTAACGTCGACCTCGCGAGAGGGGTTAGTCTTGGAGCCACTCGGAGGTCCGGATTCGAAATACGAGTTTGGAGAAACAAGATATGCCACCAACAAACAAAATTTGGCCCAGGTGGATTGCAAAATCAATGACTTCTCGGACGGATCTCCATTCGAAATGGAGTTAACTTGGGTCATTCGAAAACAAGCAACTGGATGGCGCATTTCGGGTGTGATGCTGGAATTGGAACCAGGCAAGGTTAAAGACTTTCTCAGTTTTGAAAACTCTTTGGATGTGATTCGGATGAAACAGATGGCGGGCGTAGAAGATTCAGAAACTCTCTCTGCCACTCAGGCTAGCGCAACGCTATCGGATGTTCCTTAAAGAGGGTTTTCAACTCGGATAACTGCTTTGTCGTGAAAAGTCGTGTGACTAACCAATTTGGCAAAACATCTTCGCAGCTACTCTGACTTTATGTCGTTTAATTCGCAACCGACGCTTGAAAATTGAGCCCTAGGCCCGTAATCTCATCTTGATGAAGATGTCTCGGGCAGCTCAAAAATTCGTTTTTGGATATTTAATCCTCCATCTTGTTGCAGCTGGAATTTTCGTAGCGGTACTTTCTCGCGTCTTGCGAAACCAGATGGTGCTCAATGCTGAGTCTCGCATGATGACGATGGTTACTATGCTGGAGGGACACATTAATGGGTTGCCAGACACCATTGATGACAAATCATTACCTCAATACCTGAAAACATTTGGGGACCAAACCAAGTTGCAGTTTCTGCTGACCGACGTACAAGGTAATGTGACTGCGGCTTCAAAGAGCTCAAGTTTGCCGGTTCTCGATTCGGTCGGCAATCAACCTGAAATAATTCAAGCAGGACGGGAATCTTGGGGAATCGTCGTCAGGGAAAGTGAAATCTACCGATCCAGATGGATTTATGTGGCCCGAAAATTCACTGATCCACTGCAAGGATCTGATGTCGGATACATACGTGTTTCCTCCCCGATGTCTCCGATCGAAAAGGCCGTGGTTTCTGTCCAAACCTACCTTTGGATTTTTGCCATTATCGTCGGTGCTCTGACTGCTTTGGTGACGGCGGCTTTTACCATGAAAAGTATGAAGCCACTCACGCTATTTTCTCAAGCGGCCCGAAAGATCGGAATCGGCGACTACAGTGGATCCCCTTCTATATCCCAATTCGAAGATGAGTGGGCAGTACTTGGATCTGCTTTTAATCAGATGCAGGCAGAACTGCGAGTCCGTGAAGCAAGGCTCGTCGAAAACAACCAACGGTTGGAAGCGGTTTTATCCAGTATGATCGAAGGAGTCATTGCTATTCAGAGTGATGGGACGGTCGTTTTAGCAAACGGTGCGGCATGCGAAATTCTTTCATTGACTCGTCCAGAATTGATCGGACGTAAATTATTGGAAATTGTTCGAAATCCAGAATTGGGTCAAGCGGTCGATGCGACGCGACTTAAACGGACTTTTTCCGAAACCGAGTTCAAAATATTTTCACCGGTTGAAAAAACGATCAGTGCCCGGGTCGCCATTCTGGCCGACGTAAAACACCCCGGCATTGCAGTAGTTTTGCATGATGTGACTGACTTGAGGCAACTAGAAACAATGCGGCGGGATTTTGTAGCCAATGTTTCTCACGAACTGAAAACACCGCTGGCGTCGATCAAAGCCTATGCGGAAACACTTCAACTGGGTGCGATTCACGACACGGAAAAAAACATTGAGTTCGTTGAACAAATCCAGAATTCAGCGGACTTACTTCACCACCAGATTCAAGACATTATTCAGCTGGCCAGGGTCGAATCTCGAGAGAAAGTGTTCACCATTGCCGAAATTGATTTAAATCTTTCGGCTCAAACCTGCCATGCGAGATTTCAAGAAGCGGCTCGGCAGAATGATCTGGAACTGCAATTAGACCTTCATGATCGACCGGTATTCGCCATGGTAGATTTTGAAGCAGTCAGCTCGATTTTGAATAACTTGGTCGTGAACGCAATTCACTACACTCCTGACAAGGGATCGGTTTGTATTCAAACTCGAATTGAAGACGATTGGGCGATTCTCAATGTGGTCGATACGGGGATTGGTATCGCCGAAGATCAACAGGCCCGAATTTTTGAGCGCTTCTATCGTGTCGACAAAGCGAGGTCGCGAGACATGGGTGGGACTGGGCTTGGATTGGCTATCGTGAAACATCTTTGCCAAACATTTCACGGTTCCGTTGTAGTCGAAAGCTGTATTGGAAAGGGCAGCAAATTCAGAATCCAATTTCCGATCGCCTCGGATCAGCAATCTGATTCCTAAGACGAATCGGTTTATTCAAAATAAAATCGCTGCATCCGATGATTGTAAGAATCAACGACGTGGAACGCCCCTAGGCTGTCACGACACATAACCCACGGTTGATGCAGCTGACCAACATCTTTGCCGGCTGATCCCCAGGTACCAAGTGACTTACCTTCATCGGTGAATTTTTGAATTCGGTGATTTGCAAATTCACAAACGTAAACGTTTCCTTGACCGTCCAAATGAATTTGATATGGGTATCTCATCTGTCCCGGTTGAGTGCCAGCCTGCCCCCACGATTTTACAAAAACTGGATGATCCCCGCTGACGTCGAAAATCTGGATCCGATTGTTACTGGCATCGGCAACCCAGAGGTGGTCATTTTCATCCATGACAAGTCCCTGCGGTCTTTGAAATTGCCCAGGTTGATCACCATGTTCTCCCCATTGATAAATATACTCACCGTTGGGCGAGAACTTTTGAATGCGGTCATAGTCACCGTATTCTGCAACGAAGTAATTCCCTTTTGAATCCTGAACGACATCAGTCACAAAACCGAACTCGCCAGGGCCCCGACCGTTAACTCCGCCGATCGTTCGATCTTCGATAAGTTCTCCTTCGAGAGAATAAAATAGCACTCGAAAATAGTGGGTATCGCAAACCATCAGCAGGTTGTCCTGCGAAATCGACAAACCACATGGTTTGCCTTGGTAACACTCGGGAGTTCTCCAACCGCGAACAAAGTTTCCGTCTCGGTCAAAGACCTGGATGCGACTTGTTTTATCCACAATGTACAAATTGTCATTCTGGTCGATGGTAATAGCTCGCGGCGTCATAAATCGCCCGTCATCGAGGCCCTTGCGACCCCAGACCAGAATACCCTCAACCGCGATCTTGGGAGGTTGGATACAGCCTTGGAATCCGAGGCAAAATAGCAACGGGAAAATCAAAATTCCAGCTTTGCGTAACATATTGGCAACGTGTGTCTGACTGCTAGGCTTGATTGGGTCGAGTCACTTTTTAACGGGCTATCGAACGCGGTCAACGCGTACCGCTTGACCGTCAAAATGAAGCACCGATATAGTATTCTATCGTGATTGATGGGATCTTACACGAGTCTGGCGAAACACTTTCAAGATCTCCAGACGGTCCATCGATCGAACTTCATTTTTTCCTCCGGGATAAACATGCCAGCCGTAAAAATTGAACTTCAGCGAGCTGAAGACAAAAGAGACGTCGTTCATCGAGTTGTCGAAGCCCTCTCCGCTGGCCAAATTGTTGCGCTTCCCACCGAATCAGTTTACGGTCTGGCCTGTAATGCGTTGCACCCGGAATCGGTCGAACGCTTGATGAATTTAAAAGGTCGCCCGAAAGACAAACCATTCACCGTTGCCACAAAAAGTCTTGAAGACGCGTTGGATTACGCCCCAAACATGCCCCGAATAGCTCGTCGTTTGGCTCGCAGGATTTGGCCCGGTCCCATTACGTTGGTGGTGGATGCCAGTAACCCCGGCAGCGTAATCCATCGGCTGGACGCCCGCGTTCAAGAAGCAACGATACCATCAGGCACAATCGGGTTAAGAGTTCCCGACCATGAAGTCACGAACCAGATCATGAGGTTGTCCGCGGGACCGATGTTGCTAACCAGTGCAAATTTAAGTGGGCAACCCGATGCCACGACAGGAGACCAAGTCATGGATTCTGTCGGTGACTTGGTCGACATCGTCGTCGATGATGGTCCCACCAAGCACGGAAAATCGTCGACGGTGATCTCGGTCGATGACCTAGGATACAAGATTTTGCGTGAGGGTATTTTGGATGCCCCGATGGTCGAATCTTTAACTCATTTTATCGCTTTGATTGTGTGTACTGGAAACACATGTCGCAGCCCAATGGGAGAAGGTCTGCTAAGGCAGAGGCTGGCTGAAAAATTAGGCATCGATACCGATGAGTTAAAAAGTCGTGGTTTCAATGTACTATCGGCTGGAATCGCCGCTGTCCCTGGTGCTCCTGCGTCGCCTCAGGCAGTGGATGTGATGAAACGGATTGGTGTCGATATTTCCGACCACCAAAGCCAACCGATTACCGGACAACTCGCACAATTCGCCGACTTGATTCTGACAATGACCAATGGCCACCGACAGGCTTTGATATCTCATTGGCCGATGCTCGAACCGCGGACTCGTCTAGTAAGACGAGACGGCGCTGACGTCAGTGATCCCATCGGTGGATCCGTTGAATTGTACGACGCCACTGCTAAACAGATCGACGAAAACCTGATCAGTTGGATCGAAGATTTAGAATTGTCCTAAATCTAAAAATTGAGTTGCAGATTGGCCGAACAGGCAG
>JBCCSJ010000285.1:0-7488 GCA_039200505.1 Planctomycetota bacterium
AAAGTTTGGAAACGATTCTGGCGAATCGAAACTCAGATTTTGAGAAAAGGCGTTGCTGATCCAAAACAGGTTGACCACGTTGTACAATATTGACTCACGCTCATAGTTTACACCTTGTTTGATTTCGATTCACGCCCCTGATTTATCCACAAGCCCAAGGTTTGAATTTCAAATGAACAAAAAAATCGTATTTGGTTTGCTACTCTTGTCACTCTGCTTTTTCATCTCCTGCCGCTGTTCGGCTGGGGAGTCGTATCGACCCAATATCATCTTTATCCTGGCCGATGACCTAGGATATTGTGACCTTGGTTGTTATGGCCAGCAAGTGATTCAGACGCCTCACATTGATCAGATGGCTAAAGAGGGCATGCGATTTCGAAACTTCTATGCTGGAAGTACCGTTTGCGCACCTTCACGATCGGTTCTGATGACAGGGCAACACGTCGGATTAACCCATGTCCGCGGGAATGCCGGTGGACAAGGATTGATCCAGACCTTGCGGAAATCGGATACCACAGTGGCCGAGGTCCTCAAAACGAAAGGCTATCAAACGGCGCTTTGCGGCAAATGGGGACTGGGAGAAATTACCAAAGAAATGCCGGATACTCCTGGCCATCCAAATCGGCAAGGATTCGACTTCTTTTTTGGATATTTGAGTCAGTTGCACTCACACAATTATTACACGGAATTTTTGTTGCAAAACTACTCCAAGGTTCCTCTAAGAAACAAGGTCGTTCCATTTGGAAGAAAAAATGATAATTGGGTTTTCAAAGCGGGTTATTCAAGTCGTCGGGTCGACTACAGTCACGATCTCATCATGAAGAAAGCACTCAACTTTATCAAAGACTCCAAGGATGATCCGTTTTTCTTGTACCTACCTGTTACGATCCCGCACGCCAACAACGAAGGCGGACGCGGCATTGGAAACGGACAAGAAATCCCGGACTATGGCATTTACCAATCCCAACCATGGTCGGATCCCGACAAAGGACAAGCTGCAATGATCACGCTGTTAGATACGGGCGTCGGTCAAATCATGACTCTGCTCAAAGAACTCGATATTGATGAAAACACTTTGGTCATGTTTTCGAGTGATAATGGCCACCACGACGAAGGCGGACACAACACTGAAACATTCGATCCAAATGGGCCTCTCAGAGGGATGAAGCGAGACCTTTACGAAGGTGGCATCCGCGTGCCTTTGATTGTTCGCTGGCCCGGGAAAATTAAGCCGGGAACCGTTTCGGATCACATCGCTTCGTTTTCCGATTTTATGGCGACCGCAGCCGATTTGTCGGGAGCAGAAATACCCGAACACACAACCTCCATTAGTTTTTTGCCAACCTTGGTGGACCAATCGACCCGTCAGGAACAACACGAATTTCTTTATTGGGAATTTTACGAAAGAGGCGGTAAACAGGCCGTCAGATCAGGCAATTGGAAAGCAGTTCGAATGCCGATGTTTACCGGCAGGATTCAATTATTCGATCTTAAAAATGATCTAGGTGAGGCCAACGATGTGGCCAGTCAACACCCGGAAATTGTCGAAAGAATGACATTCTTGATGGCAAAAGGTCATCACCCTCATCCCAATTGGAACGCCAAAGGGAAGGCTGCAAAAAATCCTCCCGTGCCTGGTGACGGTCAGCCTCGTTTCTGATCTTGAAACTAGACCAGCAACAGTGATCAACCCTTACTCGCGTTCGAACCCACGTAGCTTAGCCACTCAGGGCCAAGTTAATCATGAATTGAACAACCAACCGATGATTCAGTCAAAGATGCTTCCATCTGTCAGGGGCTGTTTCCAATTGATAGTATCGACAATGCAGTTTTTGAGCATTTCATCAGAGTCTATACGTGACGATCCACGTTGAAAGATTTGCGTAAACGGCCGACTGCAAATTTCTGTTTCCTTTTAACTTGACTTTCCGAACAAAATTCCCGCCATAAAAATTCCTACGCCAATCACTGCAGTGAGGCTATGGATCAACGGAAAGGATTCCACGTCAGGAATGCCAAGCGACTCGCCCAGCACGATTACCAACGCCGCAGGGATTGCGAAAATTGACATCCTCCAACCAAGGCTAACAGTAGAAAATATTAATAACAGACCAGCAATCAGCGGATTGAAGTTGTAAAACAGATTCCCAACGATCGGAAAACTTAGAGGCGTAGTCTCTCGTGCGGCGAAGTCAGCCAGCTGCTGTTGGGCTACTTGTCCGGTATCTTCCGCATTGAGAACGGACTGAGCAGAATTGGCAAGTTGAGAAACTGAAAATAAATTATTTTGCCTGGCCCAGAACAAGCATCCCAGAACCAAAATGCTTCCTAACAAGAATCGGACAAAAGAACCGCCAGCAAAATTTAAATAGGGCTCTAATTTTTGCATTGAGGTCTGTTTTTTTCGATATTTTCCGCTGCGAGCCTCCGCTAACATCGACTTGATCTTCATTCGCTTTTGAAGAGCCTTTAATGCAGGATCGTTTTCAACTCGATCGGCAATCGTCGCTTGGTCTCGAATTGATACGCCATGATCCACGAGTGCTGCAGCCATTTGTGACGCCTGTTCGCGAGCCTCGTCAGGTGACAATCCTTGAGCCTCAAGCCCTGCTTGTTCAATTTTCTGAAGATGTTTTTGACTGTCCTCGCTGACGAATTCACCCAGTCGAGCCTGCAGTTTGTCCGCCACGCTATCTCGCCATTTTCGGAATACTGGTTTTTTATCCCCCCAGCCCAAACGTTTGATCTCATTTCGAATCTTGCGTTTGTTTTCGTATCCAAAAAGTTTTTCGAAAAATTCTTCCCAATGATTGCCACAATATTTTGCTACGAACATTTGGATGGTCGATTCGTCCATCCCTTTCAATCGCATTCGCCGAACAATCTGACCTGCCGATTTCAGGCTGGCAATTCGAGAAGCTTCGATTTTTTTGTCAATAAAAAAGTAAGCTGCAGTTGCCAAACCAAATCCAATAATAGCAAACACGATCCAGTAAACCATCGTGCCCATCAAGAATGTCACACCGATTCCAATCAATCCGCCGAGTGACCATTTGATCCAGCTTACCCAACCGCTTCTTAAAAACAGTTCCTTCGATTTTTCGAATAGATAGCTTTCACCAAGAATACCGCTTAACGCAAAATAGCTGGCAACCGTAAATAAAGGCATGACCAAGAAACTGGTTGCCAATTTCCAATTGACAAACGCTGTAATGACGGCCAGCAATAAGCTACCCAAACCAAGAGCCATAGGTAACAGTGGGCGAATTTTAATCAAATGGGAGGCGTAGAATCCTTTTGCGCTCGATTCGATTTCATCCGCATCCAATTCGGTAGGGGTAAACGACTCCGCAGACGTGATGCCGAGATGACCTTCGAGCACCTCGATTAACGAATCCATGCTCTGAAAACGATCTTCCGGCTTTTTGGCCATCATTTTGGCTACGACGGCTGAAAGTTGAGGCGGGACCCGCTGTACGATAGTGCTGGGCATTACCAATGGGGCGCTGTTGTGTTTTGAAACCACTTCTTCGACGGAATTCCCTTCAAATGGGCGTTTCCCGGTTAACAACACGTAAAATGAACAACCGAGCGAGTAAATATCAGCCCGATGATCGATTTCGATCGCATTTTTTGCCTGTTCAGGGGCCATATAATACGGAGTACCCAACGCGGCTCCGTAACGCGTTAGATCCTGAGACGCGGAAAGCGCAGCGGTCTGCCGAACTTCATCTTCGATTTCTTCGACGTCAGGAACTTTCACCAGTCCAAGATCAGCAACCTTGACAATCCCATTCTGATCAACGAGCAAATTAGCGGGCTTGATATCGCGATGAACCATGCCGGCATCGTGAGCACATCGTAATCCCCTGGCAGCCTGAAGAATGAAACTGGTAGCCTGATCTGGATCTACTTTCTTTTTCTCATTGACGTAATCCAATAACGAGGATCCGTTAATGAGCTCCATGCTAAAAAAGCAACTCCCATTATCATCACCCATGTCATAAATTTGGACGACGTTTGGGTGCACCAGTTGCGCTGCCGCATAGGCCTCTCGGGTGAATCGAGCAAGCATCGAAGGATTTTTCGATAATTTTGATCGCACTACCTTGAGAGCAACATTTCGATCAAGCGTGGTTTGCCTAGCCAGAAAGACGGCTCCCATCCCACCTTGCCCCAATAGCTTGATCAATTCATACGGGCCAAGCCTTCCGCCATTGGGGAAAGCTTCAGGCTGTTTCTGTTTTTGCTTTTTCGATTTGGAAACGCGAGTCGTTTGAGTCGGAAGTTCTGACCTTGGACTTTGAACAGTCCCTTCAGCAATCTGAGTAGTGGCTTTTGAGGTCGAAGGATCCGAGACTTTTGGTTCTGGACGATCGACGGGTTGATCGGGCAAATTCACAGTGGTCGATGAATCTTGAATCGGAACCTGAGTTGGAATCTCCGTCTCGGTCTTCGTGGCGTCAGCGTCCGCCTTTCCTTTGTGTCCCAGTTTGTCTTGGTTAGATAAGGGAGCTATTTTGAATCGAAAGGTCTGGTCCTCCATTTCCTTGATCAATAGTTGAAACTTCTGACCGCAGCTTTTACAGGTTGGAGCAAACTTGCCAGATTTCGGTTTGGCTATTTTAAAAGTCGCTTGGCAATTTGGGCAGGAAATATTGAGCAAGAGCAGGCTCCCGTTTGAGTACTGCTAGGAAGTGGGATGACTTTGGTCCGTCAGGAAGAGAATTCTAATGAACCGCTCTTACTATTTTGAGCGAAAGAGTGCTGTAATGAAATTGCATCGGACCGATTTTTTGAATTCAGCCATCAATTTGATGGAGATTTCAAATCGAATTCTTGGCCCCCAGCAAACTCACTGCCGGTGGACTAGTGTTGAATTGGTTTTGGGAGCGGTAAAACCCGCACCAAACCTGAATCGCCAAGCATTTGTAGCGAAGTGGATTCTCGGTCGAGCGAAAGCCCTTGAATATTTCCTATCCCTTGTTCCAACTGGACGATAGATTCCAACGTTTCGACATCGATCACGGTTACAACCCCAGAACGGTCCGATGTGACGACTGCCACACCACTTTTTGAGGGAACGCATATTTGGTCGATCGGCGTATGAAGGATTTGAACCGAACGAATCAAAGACCCATCGGACAGGTCGCGAACTGTCATCATTCCGTTATTGTGCCCACATAGTATCTGCTGTCCATCGTTTCCAAGACAGACGCAATTGATTGGAACTTCATCACGCCAATCTATCTTTAATATCTCTTTACCATCCGGAACGCTCCATTTTCGAATGGTGCCATCCAATGAAAATGAAATCAGATAACGATCATTATCACAAAATTCCATCCACATGACCCAGTTGCCGTGCCCAATCAATCTCTGATTCGTCTTTTTGGTTTTGACATCCCAAAGGTCAATCGTCCCTTCAACGAGCCCATTTGATTCTGAAACATCCGGACCGCCGGCTAAAAGCTGACCATCGTTTGAAAATTTGACAGGTCGAACTCCCAGGCCGACCGGGAAGGATGCCACTTCATCCAGTGTTTGAGCGTTCAACAATTTGATTTTCCAATCGAGCCCCGTCGTCGCTGCGAGCAGTTCGCTTTCCGTGATATCGATCGAAAATATGCCGGCCGAATGGACTTGTTTCTCAAAAACGACTCCACTCATTCGTGTATCCCAAATCCGTAGTTGGCCGTTCTGATGAACTGAGAGCGATCGCTGGGAATCGGGCATACTTTGGCCATCAACAATTCCATTTAGGTTTGCAATCGTGTTTCTTTTCTGTTCGATATCTCCAGCCGAGATTAGGCTGACTCGACCATCGAAATGCTTGACAAAAACATCACCCGATTCTTTGGACGTTAATAGCTGGTTGATCGGCGACGAAAACTGCTGAAGCAGAACTGAATTTTGATCTGCCTCATCGTACAACTGAACACGACCTAGTTCGTCTGCTGAAACAATTTGAGAAGTAGGTTGGACAAGTTTGATGTCAATCAAATTGGCAGATCCTAATTCGTTGCCAAAACTTTCTGGATCATTGAACTCGAAACTAAAAATCGAAGAATCACCGCGAACCGGAAAATCAAACTCGAAAATTTTTCGATCTAGTGTGGCGACCTTTAATTTCCTTCCAACCCAAGTCATGTCTTGGGCGACGGTTCCGGACGGGAAATTGGATTTCCCAGCCGGTTCAAAACTGGTCATGTTAATTAATTCAACATTTCCATCGGCAGTAATTACAGACGCGAGGGATGAATCAGAGGAAACAGAGATTTTGCCGATCCGGTCATCCAGCTTGATATTTCTGGTGAACTTTCCCTCGTTCGTCATTTCGACAACGAAGTTGGCTCCTGTCGTCAAAATCCATTTCTTGCGATCCGAATCGTAAGCTGCCGATCGTGTGGAGCCACGACCATGATCAAAATAAACGGTTCGATGGTTTCGTGAATCTAGGTCGATCAATTCAACTTTGCTACCATGACTGACTAAGATTCGACTGCCCGAGTCATCGAATTGAACACAATTATAGACCTTTTTGGGAATTTGAATTTTGTGAATCAGCCTTTGATTGATCGTGTCCCACAGTTCAAGATTGGCCCTCGAATCAATGACTGCCAGCCGTTTACCGGTTTTATCAGTTGCTGCCACGGGAATAGCATCGTTAGAAGCTGGGCGGACTGTTTTCAAAGGCTGCAGATCAGCAACTTTGCGAATAAACTGCCATACAAATTTGCGTTCATCCGGGTCTATCTGTTCCAGGTTCTGAATTGAATTTTCAATTTGTCCATCGTTCACAAAATTCCATGACGACTGCAGAAGTTCCCTCTTCAATAAAGAACTCAATCGTCGAGCATTCCGATCAGCTCGATCTTTTTCGCGTTTTGATTGAACCAAAGCGGACTCAAGTTCTGCCGCTTTTTCGATCGTCAATTGATTCGCATTATTGACTTCCACCAATTTGCTTTGCGATTCAAGGTAGCCCCAGTAAATTGATCCAACGGAAACCAACGCGGAAACGATCAAGCTGACCATGATTACCGCCACGACACGATGACGATGAATCCATTTTGAAGTCAGGTAAAGCAAACTCGGAGGGCGTGCAACAACGGGGTTGCCATTCAAAAAATTCTCGATATCGTCCTGCAGATCGGCCGCCGTGTCGTACCGTTGATCCAATTCTTTCGAAATGGCTTTCATGGTAATCCAATCCAATTCACCTCTTAGGCTGGCAAGCCAACCTTTTCTTTTAGCTTCCGGAAGAGAACTCCAATGAGCGGCTGACTGATTCTTGGTCAGTTGGACACTTGGCGTGGCAGGTTGATAGTTTCGCAAAATAGACTGAAACTCAAATAGTCCTTTTTCTAATAATTGTTGTTTGCTTATTGGTGGGCGGCCCGTAAGCAGCACGTACAAAATAACGCCCAACGCATAAACGTCACTTCGAATGTCGCCGGTGTCCTGAGACATCGTTGCCTGCTCAGG
>JBCCSJ010000286.1:0-7457 GCA_039200505.1 Planctomycetota bacterium
CGAACCGAATGGCATAATCAACAATCCCAACGAAGTGCCCAGCAAAATCAAGGCAATAATCGCAAATGGAGCCAACATGAGCGTCGAATGAACTGCCACCCCAAAGAACAGATAGATCGGAATTAATAGTAAAGATCGAATTGCTAAATCAAAACAGACTTCCCCGATCCCTACCAACAACAGCGATTCGCGTGGAAAGTTCAACTTGCTGATCATATTTCGATTTTTATTGAGCATCCCCAGTGGCATTTGAAAGGCGTCGATGAATGCTTGCCAAAGAATCATCCCGGTCAAAATGTAGGCTGTCGAATTGACCTCCATCTTTCCCGTATCCAGAATGTTGGCTTCTCGTAAAAACACCCAAATTGCGGTGTTGGCAATCGGCGGTAAAAAAGCCCAAAACAAACCAAGTAAGGTTTGGCGATAAAGCCCTCGTATGTTTCTAAGAAAAAGTCGCCATGCCAACTCCCTGCCTTGGTAAAAGTCTGACAAGATATCCGAAAACAGTTTCAACGGCGAAAGGATTTCCGATCGCGCACTGTAGTACGTGAATTCAGTACTCACTTCGTTGTTCGACATTGACATCGGTTCAGGAGAAACAGAATCGATTGCAGATGCTTGAATCTGAGTGCTTTCGGCCTCCCCATCCGATCGACGCGACAACTCAAGCGGTGGTTGCACGTGAACAGAATCGGATTTGTCGGATTCAAGAACCATTGTCGCACGACCTTTAGGCCAACCCCGCTCTGATCAAGTCATGCAGGTGAATGACACCTGTGATTTTTTCAGACTCATCGGTCACGGGCAGAATCGTGATTCCGTAATCCTCCATTAACCTCAACGCTTCAGCAGCCAGCGAGGTTGCCTGAATACTCTTGGGATCATGGATCATGTGCTTCGATACAGGCTCGTCCCAAACGTGGTCGTCGCGATTCAGATGCCCCTTTTCAATGATTCGACGCAGGTCGCCATCGGTGACGATACCCCTGATTTTTTGATCCACGTCGACCACAAAAACGGCTCCCAACCCTTTGGACGAGATCACCTGAATTGCATTCTCAAGCGAATGACCTTGAGATTCAATCGTTGGCACCCTGCTGCCTATTTTCATGATATCACTGACACGAACCAACAAACGAGCCCCGAGGTTTCCGCCGGGATGAAAAATGGCAAACTGTTCTTTGGTGAAACCTCGACGCTGCATTAAAGAAACAGCCAACGCATCACACATGGCCAACGCGGTCGTGGTACTGCTCGTTGGAGCGATCGAAATTGGATCGGCTTCTTTTGCAACTCCAACGTCGATAACGACATCACACTGTTGCCCAATCGAACTAGCCGGCATTCCCATCAATCCAATGATTGAAACACCAAATCGTTTCATGAACGGAAGCAAGTCTAAAAGTTCCCGAGTTTCACCACTGCTGGATAAAACCAGTAACAAGTCTTGTCCGTTCACGATTCCAAGATCACCATGGGCCGCTTCGGCAGGATGAAGAAAGATGCTGGGCGTACCGGTACTACAAAATGTGGCACTCGCCTTTCTTCCAATCAATCCCATTTTCCCCATACCTGTAACGATGACTCGGCCGGTGCAGGCTATCAATTTTTCAACCGCTTGGCAGGCTGAATAATCAATCCGTTGAGCCAGCGAATGGATCGCATCCGCTTCAATTTGCAACACTTCAACAATTCCGTCCACGGTTTGTTGAGATACGTGTCTTACTGTCGAATTGTTAGGAGGTAATTCCATGTTGCAACAAGAACGTGTCACGGGTTAGTAAAGCTTGGGTGCGAAAGTCAATGCCGGACCTTATTCATTTTACCAAACCAACTCCGTTGTTCTGCTGGAAATCATGACCAGAGTCGATTATCCCGGCTTGTTGAGTCCCGGAAACCTGGTTGGAGGCTGGAAGCTATTCTGTTGACGCAGATCTTTGATTTGGCGTTCCAAGTATTCGATCTTACGTTCGTAATTCCGGATTCTTTCGAGCAATTCTTCTCGCGTTTGACCGGTTCTCATGACGGACCTCATCGCTCCTAATTCCGCTGAACGATAGGAGTTTGCTGTTGGGATCTCTGCCATATCGGCCGGTTCCAATTCTGGCCGAGTAGGAGCATTTGCCGATGTATTGGGAGTAAGTTGGGGCACTTCTCCCATTTGCACCAATACCTCTTCAGACTTCCCTCGTCGAACGGCAACCATTTCAATTTGATCGCCATCTCTCAAAATACCTACAATCTCATCGAAATCTTTGACAGATTTGATGTCGACTCCTCCAACGGATCGGATCGTGTCCCCTTTTCGAATCCCCGCTTTGTCGGCATTTCCATTCTTTGAGATCGAGGTGACGATCAATGACTCGGCCAGTTCTTCGACTTGAATCCCCATCCCTTTCTCGATCTCGCCACTAGAAATCGAAGGCTTTTGAGACATTCGTTTTCTGGATTGGTCGGGGGAGTAGAGCGATCGAATACCTGATCCGATTTCGTTGGAATTTAAATTTCGGTTTGCGGGTGTCGGATCTTTCGCCTTCTTGCCAGTTTTGGAATCTGATTTGGATTCTGACTTTGACTTTTTCTTGGATTCGCTTGGTTTCTTCGGCGGATCTGATTCACCCCGCAATCGCCTCAAGAATCGTCCGTTGCCAAACAGTTGAGCATTCGCCGTTGAGGTATCCCATGCTAAGCCGAAGATGGCAGTGAAAAGCAAAAACACTACGATCCGAATTATCATTTCCACTTCCCTGTATTTGATCAAATCCTTCTTACTAACGGCGTTACCGTGGTCAAACGTGATAGCCGGTATGATCTTTTTCGTCGGTCCATTTCGGACAAATCAAAGATTCCCAATCCGGGTGATAGGTTTATGAAGTCCAAAGATCAGGCTCAATCAAGTTTACCGCTGCAACCGGATCATTAAGTCGTCGCTACGACCGGCACACCTTTTACAATCGATCCTCATTGTCAGGTGGATTCGGCTTGTAACACCAAATTTAAACTGGCTTAGGCATAAGCCCTCCAAAGCAAGGAACGTCTACACTACGCATCCACAGGGACAGTCGGACACGGTAGTGGCCGGAAAGAAAACTCTCAAGCAAGTGCCATCGAGCAATGACCGGCAGCGTATCGCGAACGCTGAATTTCGCAATTCGATTACCAACGATGGTAGGCAGGGTGCCCCTCTTTGACGGCAACAAACGTACCGACGCATCGGGCCGTAACATCACCCGATTCGGTTTTTAAATATCCTTCGACGATCGCTTTTCGGGCAGACGATTCAGTGACCCAAGCGGCCAAATTCAATTCTTCTGTTGAAGGTGTAGGAGCTTCAAACGTCACTTCGTATTTCGCCGTGACGCAGCAGGGAGGAACCTCGGTTTCATTCTGAGTCATCAAGTGCCAGGCTGCGGTCCAGTTCAAATGGCAATCCAACAGTGCACCGATAATGCCACCATTAACCATACCTTGGAAGGCGCAATGATGAGACTGAGGATGAAACTTTGCGATCAGCTGCGGGGTTTCCGAGTGAGGATCGACAAAACTTTTAATCTGCAAGCCGTGTGGGTTTGCTGGGCCACAACCGAAACAGATTAAGTTTGGAGCAAACTGATCTTGTAGACTTTGTTCGATATCCATCGTGCGCACTTCATTACAAACCAAGGGACATATTTTCTGACAGGCTGTTTTGATGAACTGGAAGCTTCATTGTCTTCCAGCAATCAAGCATTTGAATCTGGCGAGGCAAAAGGGCAGGTTTCAAAATCGTTTATTTTCGCCGCAAAACCACGACGCTTTGACGTACATGGTGCAAGTCAAGAATGTCAACGACTTCAAAAAACCGTCCCCAAACATTCCGTAGAAATGCATTGGAATGAAAAACCTGAGCCCGGTAGGGACCTACCTGAGAAAAACGATAAACCAGACGATTGCTGGGCAACGGGCCCTGGATTTGTTCGCGTACCGACGGGTCGATCTTTAGGATGGATTGGATCAATCGGTTCTGGGGATTGTCGACATGGTCTCTCAGAGCTTCCCAGGTCGCTTCGTTGTGAACCGTCAAATATGCCATTCCGTTTGGAGACAGAATCCTTCTTATTTCGGCTAACCAACTCGTTTCAAACGTGTCGATGTGAGTAAAAACCGAAAACGCCGTGACGATATCAACCGATCCATCCGGAAGCGGGAGCGATGGAATGCTGTGATTGAAAATTGGTTTGACGGTTTCAGGAAGGTGTTCGTACAACCAGCGGATGTGTCTTCGATTGATGTCGCTCCCCCAGATTTCCTTGATGTCGCTTTGGGCAGCGTAGTGACGGACAAGCCTCCCGGAAGCACACCCAAAATCGAAGACGGCTTTGGGAGCTATTCCCAAATTCCGAGCGACATCCATCACTTTCAAGTAATCCTCAAGGCCACTTAGCCAATACTGGCCATCAAATCCGGGAGCATAGCCTTCGCGGTCTTCTGGACACGGAATCGGGAATCGGTCTTTCTCAATCAAACTTGCAAGGGTCTGGTCTTGTAACAAAGGATTGATAATCTCAAGACGTTTCGGATTGGTAAATTCGCTTTCGTCCAGATCAGCTGGAGATGGCAGATTCTCAAAAGGCTGGGTATCCAGCGTGTTTCGGGAAATGTCTTCTTCCCATGAAATGGGGCGCTGCGGTATTGTCATCTAATCAGCAAATTTATAAGGGACTTGGTTAACGAATTCCGCAACAATTACTTCGATCCAATCGGGGAAAAACCGGACAAATTATCTGGCTTTCCTCGGAAGAGTATCGATCAATTTCGTGTATACTTCGATCATACCAATGGAATAAGGATTGAAGTATGAAATTTTTGGCAGTCATTTTTGCTTTTGTCGTTGGGATAAATTCGACGGTTTGTGCGGATCAGCCCAATATTCTGTTCATCATGTCGGACGATCACACAGCTCAGGCCGTAGGTGCCTATGCAACGCTGTTAAAAGATTTAAATCCAACTCCAACGATCGACGAACTAGCACGGGACGGCATCGTTTTTGACAACGCTTTTTGTACCAACGGGATTTGCACTCCTTCGCGAGCCTGCATTATTACGGGTCAATACAACCACGTGAACGGGGTCTTCGACCTAGGAGGCAAGATTCTACCCAAAAACCAAATGCTGCCGATCCAGATGAAAAAAGCCGGGTACCAGACGGCGATGATTGGCAAGTGGCATTTAAAAGTAGAGCCAAATTTTGATTACTACAAAGTGCTGCCCGGACAAGGAAAGTATTTTGATACCGTATTTCGAATCCAGGGCGACAAGCCATTCGGTAAAAATACGGTCACTTATCCCGGTTCTCATTCAACCGATGTCATTACCGACTCAACGTTAGATTGGTTCAAAAATAAACGAGATCCCAACAAGCCATTCTTTGTTTGTCACCACTATAAAGCCCCGCATGACTACTTTGAGAGCAATCCGCGATACGATGATTACCTGGCAGACGTCGATATTCCTGAGCCCGATTCGCTTTGGGACGTCCCCGAATCATTTGGCTCGTTGGCAACGCGAGGATTCGAGGGAGAACTGAAGCCTCATATTGGGACATCTATTGGACGACGTAACCCTCGACGTTCGTACGCTCGCGATTTGCCTCAAAAATTTCCTCAGGAATTCAAGTGGGTTTACGATGACCCCAATCTTAGCGACGACGAAATCAAACGACTCAGTTATCAAGCTTATTTAAAAAAATACCTTCGTTGCGTCAAAGGCGTCGATGACAATCTGAAACGGCTTTTTGATTATCTCAAATCAGAGGGTCTCTACGATAATACTTTGATCATCTACACCGGTGACCAAGGATTCTGGTTGGGAGAAAAAGACTATCAGGATAAGCGATGGGCCTACGATGAATCGCAACGTATGCCCCTTCTGGTTCGCTACCCTCCATCGATTCCGGCTGGAATTCGAAGCGACGCCATTATCGAAAATGTTGACTTCCCTGCCATGATGCTCGATTTTGCAGGCATTGAACTCCCGGAATCTGTTCAGGGAAAATCCTTTAAATCAATTTGCGAAACGGGAAAAGAACCCCAGGATTGGAAACAGGCTGCCTACTACCGATACTGGATGCACATGGCACACCACGACAACCCCGGAGAAATGGCGATTCGCACCAAAAAGCACAAACTAATTTTCTTTTACGGTTGTGATTACAAAGGAAAGAACCAAACTCCCGCGGCCTGGGAACTCTACGATCTTGAAAAAGATCCTAAAGAGATGAACAACGTTTACGATGACCCCGAATACGCCGAAATCCGTGACCAACTGAAACAGCAGTTTGCCGAACTTCGAGAAGAAGTCGGGGATGATGGATCTCACCATTCCGAGTGCGAAAAAGTGGTTCAGGATTATTGGAATTATGACGAACAGGATCAGGTCAAAGCGATTGCCATCAGTCGTGAGTTTCGTCTTCGGCGGGAAACGATGCTGGAGGAAATCGAGAAAACCAAAAATGGCAAGTAATTTGTATTGATTCGTCGCGTTTTGGGCATACCCCTCCCGCTTGCAGGAAAAGCAGATGGTCTGCACCCTGGGTGCGAGTCGACCCAGGTACTACATTGTTGCGGCTTTGCACCCAGCATGATTCCTTTGCTTGTGGCGAACATCACCCCGGAGCTGGACGGTCATCACTACCCAAGAAACCCTACACTGCTTAAGATTCAACCAGCCCAAAAACGCGTTCAGCGTTTCGAGTTGTTATCTCGCTAAATTCCTCAAGCGTCGTACCTCGCACGTCGGCTAAACATTCTGCCGTGTATCGAACCATTTTGGGTTGGTTGGGCCGTTTTCCACGAAAAGGATGCGGAGAAAGATAGGGTGAATCGGTCTCAACGAGAATTCGATCCGCCGGAATCACCTTGGCAACTTCTCTTAGTTCAATTGACTTTTTGAACGTAACCATCCCCGCGAAGCTAATGTACATACCTAAATTCAGGCAGGCCTCCGCAGTCGCCAGCGAACCGGCAAACGAGTGCAGGATACCAATGATCCGTCCGTTTTGCTGGTGGCGGTTCAGCATTTCAAGAATATCCGATTCACAGTCCCGCATGTGAATCACCAGCGGTTTTTGAAGATCAAATGAAAGTTCGATGTGCTTGGCGAACCAAATTCGCTGGGTCTCAATCGGACAATAGTCCCAGTAACGATCCAATCCCGTTTCCCCGATGGCGACTACAGAATCATGGGGAGCGATTTCCAAGATTTGCTTCCATTGCGATTCAGTGGCATCCTGGCAATGGTTAGGATGAATTCCGACCGCTGCACTAACAATGGAATGTTCTTCGGCCAACGAAAGGCACTGCTTGCTGGTTTCCAGTGTTGTTCCAATGGCAGTCACGCCGACCAGGTTTTCCCGTTTCGCGTGCTCCAAAATGTCAGTCAGAATGGGTGCGAGTTGCTCGTCTTCGAGATGCGCGTGA
>JBCCSJ010000287.1:0-7453 GCA_039200505.1 Planctomycetota bacterium
AGGCACTTCTGAATGCCATTCGTGGTTACCACCTTTTGGTTTGTCCGCTCGACTTCTTTTGGCATGATAAGACTCGTGAAGCCAGGGGGCGTTCAAATCAAGTGTGACCTCGAGGACCCCAGTATCGTCAGCGAACCGTTCCAGTTTTTCCCAACACTGTTTCCAGTTATGACTTCCCTGCACATGAACCATACTCTGTTCGATCGGTGGCCGCTTACTTCCCTTGTAAACTTTTCTGGCCAACGAGGCTGCCTTATGAGAAACTAATTGATATTCCGCTACGCCAAAAATTTTGCAAACGATCATTACTACAACGACGGTCACTATCGAGGCTAACGCATATTCCGCGTGCTCGTAGACCATACTCAAAACTCCGCCAGTCGCCGTGGTAAGGCACAATACGGCAACCCACAACAGACTCACCCGGGGACTATATCCTCGTTTCATGAGCGAATGGTGTAGATGGCCTCGATCGACCGCAAAGATGCTTCGACCCGTCAATCGGCGACGAATAATCGCTGCAGCGGTGTCGATAAAGGGGATCGCTAAAAGTGCGATCGGCGCGAAAAAAGCATAAGCTGTATTCTGTTTAAAAGTGCAACGAATTGAGATCGCCGCCAACAAAAGTCCGATAAGCATGCTGCCGGTGTCTCCCAGATAAACTCTGGCAGGCGGAAAATTGTATTTTAGAAATCCTAAAACAGCTCCGGCGATGCTGACCGAGATAATGGCGTTGGCCATCTGTCCCTGAAATATCGCCATCATCGCCAAAGCCAGGCTCATCATGATGCCGATCGTAGCCGCGATTCCGTCAGCCCCATCCAAAAGGTTGACTGAATTTATGGCAGCAATCACCCAGGCATAAACGAACAGCACCGAGAAAACGTCGAAGTCGATTCGAACGCCGACCATTACGACTTCTTTAAAGTGATATCCAAACAGAATCAAAATCGTCGCTGCTACGAATTGTCCAAACAGCTTTTGCCGACCACGGATTCCGAAACGATCATCGAGCATCCCCACTGTGACCAGAACGGCACTCGACAACAACAGGCCAAGCAATTCGTAAATATCCTGATCGACGACCCGGATCAGGCGACGAGCGAAATCGATCGGCAGCCAACCCAACCAGTTTTTATTGAGATTGGTCACCAACTCATTTTGAGTAGTCCCGATGTACAACGAAAAAATCGTGATCACCGCTACGGTCAAAAAGATGCCCAATCCACCAACCAGAGGAATGGCTTTTTTGTGCAGTTTTCGTTTGTTGTCCGGCAGGTCGACCAACCCAATTGATGGCGCGTAACGTGCCAGAATTGGGATGACGACTAACGACATCAGTAGCGACGCCAGAAATGCGAGGATGACAACAATCATGCGGAGAAAGCGGGCAGGGTGGTTTAGATTTTAACAACAGTATAACAAAGAACCGATTTAGGTTTACCTTTGTGATTTTTTCTGGTCCCGTATTTTTCTTTCCAACTGGCGTTGATAACGGGCATAGATGTCCTTCTCTCGATTTTCCTTGGCCAGCGTCTTCGCTTCGACAAGGGCTTCCTCTAATCTGCCGGCTTTTTCCAAAACCTGCGCTCTTTTGTATCGAGTATCAGGATCATTCGGCTGCGTGATCAAAGCCGATTCGTAATGATCAGCCGCCTCATCATACTCACCCATCCGATCCGAGAGATTCCCCAAAAGGACTAAATCTGTGCGTATCAAGTTCTCTTTTTGATCAATCAATTGACAGGCTCGATTGAAGACTGTGTTTCTGGCCGGAGAATCAGTTGGCAGGAAATACGCCCCGAACTTGTACAGCATCGACGGGTCATCCGGGAGGATTTGTTCCGCGATGATTTCGTCGGGCACGGTCAAAAACTGAGCTTGGGTCGCTCCCGTGATGGTTTTGATCAATCTTTCAAATTCATTGGGCCGAAGATCAAGGACCCTGCGGAAATGAACGGCCGCTTTTTGAACGTCACCCGATTGCAGGTAGTAAAAGCCTGCCAACCGATGAAATGGACCGTTGTAGGGGGCCAATCGCATGGCTCGTTCAAAGTCAATGTCGGCCGTACCGGGAGCCGAGATGAGAGCCTTAATCATTCCCAGCCGCAAATGAGCCACAGGTTGTAATGGCGATTCACGCCGCGAATAATCGAAATAGAGTTTGGCAAAATTCAAGTCGTCTCGAATCGCGGATCGGTTGATGAATTTTTGGGCATCAATTTGTGCCCCGTTGTCTCGCAAAAACACGTAATTCTCATGAAGCCGTTGGGGATGGCTGAGGTGCCAAATGTTTTCTTCGCGGATTTTTCTTTTCCGGTTCTTCTCAGCGACCATTTCAGGATCAGCGTCGGGCCCCAAATCATAATCGGGAAACCGTTTCAAGGTTTCGTTGGTCAATGTAAGTCGACAACGATGGATCCATAGATCACCCAGGTAATTCAAGCCATCAACGGTCGGCTGGGTCCCTAACATCGAAGTTAACTCAGAAATACGATTGTCCAATTCTTCGGACTCAAATGAGTTCAGATCCAACTCTTTGACTTTGGGAACCATCAACGCTTCGATCCTGGCACGACGATTCATATCCATCGCGATCAGTACCGCCGCGGCAAAAATCAACAGCACCAGGATCTGGATTTTGGTATTGGAAGCTTGAAACCCCAACCAGCTTTTTTCTTTCAAACGAGTTGCAAAAGATTGACCGTGGTACGAGATAAATCCAGCCAGAACGGCCAGGTAAACCATATTGGCTCCGATATAGAATCCGAAGTCAAAGAGAGACGCGATCGCTTGGGAAAAAAACAGGAAAGCCCCCATGGTTGCAACGCCCACCGTGGTTGGCGAACTTCCATTATTCAACATCAGCGAAATGGTTCGGTAAAACAAGTACCAGGCCACCATAAATAGGATCAGTCCGGGGATTCCAGCTTCGAAGAGAGCCTGCAGATATTGGTTTTCAGCGTAAACGTAAAGCGCGTTCTCGTGCTGAGTCCGATAAAGTCGATGCACGTTTTTGTGAGACCCCAAACCTGCTCCCAGCGGTCCCATGTCGGCTACCGAAGGCAACATGTCTCGCCAGATTTGCAATCGTACGTCGGCATTCTGAACATCTGCCATGTCGATTTCTTCAAACGCCTCGATAATTTTATCTCCGGCTCCGATCCAACCAGCCAAAGCTACCACGCCCAGCACCAGCGGTAGCAGCAAAATGCCGCTTCTTTTAGGCCGCCTTGCAACGCCAAACCAAAGCGTTGTCATCGTCACTCCCGCCAACAAAGCGACGACTCCACCTCGCGACAGAGATGCGACAACCCCAAAAGAGATCATAGTAATGGCCAACAGCAACGCGACCTTTTTAGCGTCCAACTCTGAGATCAATTCGAGAACTTGATAAAACGCTTTTTTAGGCAGCGACATATCGTCGTAATAAAATCTTTGCGCATTGGGATTTCGGTTTTGGCTTAACACGATCGGAAGCAAACCGACCGCGCAAGCGAGGCACATCAACAGAAATCCAGCACAGTTGTTCGGGTTAACAAATGGACCGAAAGGCTCGGTCCGGGAGATAGGAAAAACCCAGTAAATATAGGCGTATTCTGCGGTCAACTTATGGATGATCGCAAAAAATGTCATGGCAACGCCGTTAAGGGTTCCCACCCAAAACAGCAAACTGATGTCTCTTTTCGAGCGAAAATACCTGCAACCCAGCAACAATGCCGACATCGCCATTATCAATAAACTGATTTGATTCCAGGTTCCCTCACGATTGAGTGAGATCGTTTTACGAGGATTCGTTTCGCCCGTAAACTCCTCAAAAATCTCCAGCTGCCGATCAAGAAAAATTCCTTCCAACCAGCCAGGCAATGGAACCAATTGGAATGCCCCCAGGCATATCCCCAAAAGCACCGGGAAAAACAGGTACGGGAAAATTTGCTTTTTCCGTTCCTGCATCCCCGTCTCGAACCACCAAAAAGCGAGGCAGATCAACAAGGCCAACATGATGTATTGTTGAGCCCAAAAATTGACGCTTCCTTTGGCCCATGGCGCAGCAGTCACCATAAACAGTAAGATGATTCGGGCAGGCCACGCAAACCATTCACCCCAACCCGCTTTGGGCCGTTTCGATTTATCGTTTTGGCGGGAACCGGAACCTTGAACCGTCCCCGCCAACGTCATTTTGTCTGGCATGCTCATGAGGACGACGAGGCGAATTGGGGGAATATTGGAAGTTCACTGTAAACATCGGCAAAACTAATCAATGCCTCTAGATAGGATGACAATTGTGGTGTGTCTTGAAAACCACAGTTTTTGTCCGACAGAAACCTCAGCAGTTTAGGCAATATACGCGGAGACAAACTACTCCGAGCTAATCCGCCCCTGCGACAGATTGGTATAGAGGGCAACGAGCATTCCTGCCGCCAACAGGCTCCAAGGCATCCATTCGGTAGTTTGAATGACTCTGACTTTTTTGGCTGGTTTTTGAGGTTGCCCCAAAGCGGAACTGTCCGCCGGATTCAAGTCGCCGAAACTTGACAGCTGAAAATCGCTGGACGCTCTTCCGTTTCCTGAGGTGGTGCCACCATAAAATCCGGAGCTACCGAAGGGGCTGTTTTGGAAACGAGAAGGTCCGAACCCCGAATCATTTCTTGCTTGGGGCCGACTGGCCACCGGCTCCGTGGCTGCCGTGGACGGACTCGATGTGTCGACGATGCTGGCCAGGTTATAGGCGACTCGACTTAGTTTAGAATCCTCAGTGACATGGAATTGGTCGACAACCAGGCACTGTCCACCAAGTAAAATTAAGAAGGCTCCAACCGCAAAGAAAAAGGCTCGCCACATCATTCTGCTCCAGCTTGATTCATCAGCGATCCTTCGCAAATCTCTATTTTCCTTCTTTCTTTTTCGGCAAATTTTGGTGCCGTCGTCGAGTTTGCAAGCGTCTATGGAAAAATCGAATTCAATGGCAAATTCAGCTCAAACGCACTGTTTCACCCGGCAAATCCAGATATCCCGCTTTCGGGGAAGTAAGCCAGACTAACCTATTTACATCCATTGATATTGAATCAACCTGCATCTATCATTTTCGAAACAAATTTGCCGGTCGTGATTCATTGTGTGAACGCCAGCGATTTTCTTTTCGAAATTGGGTGCGATCATGACCGACTTAATAGATGCGACAATGACAGAACATGGACACGCTAAAACTGCACCCCACTTGCTTATCGTCGATGACGACCGAGATATCACAAGCAGTTTGCAACACTTTCTGCTCGAAAACGGTTTTCACGTTTCCGTAGCTTACGACGGTAACCAGGGTGTCGCCTATGTCGAAACTCAACAACCCGACTTAATGATCCTCGATATGATGATGCCTCGAAGGAGCGGATTTCTTGTTTTGGAGCGGCTAATCCGAAGCCAAGTCAATCCTTTTCCGATCATCATGATTACCGGCAATGAAGGTAATTTGCATAAAGAGTATGCTGAAATGCTCGGAGTCAACGATTACATTAAGAAGCCGTTTCCAATGGAAAGACTCTTGGGCAGCGTCAACAACTTGCTTGGCTAACTGGAGTTGCCGGTGATTACTTTAAGTCACTGGCAAACTAATCTTTGCCTAGCTCTTTGGTTTCACCTGGACCTAACCGACTTGCTTTTTGGTTCTCGCGTTTGATCGCGTCGTAAACCTCTTGCCGATGCACAGGAATTTCCTGAGGTGCGTCAATCCCTAGACGCACCTTATCACCTCGAATATCAACGATTGTAATCATCACGTCGTCGCCGATCATGATGCTCTCGTCTCGATGTCGCGACAAAACCAGCATGGCTGGCTCCTTAATCTAAAACCGACTGCCTGTATGTTGTCGAGCAACAGAAACCTTTCTGCCTCTCCACCCTAAAAAATCATTGGCAATCCATTGCCGCCTTTGAGTTTATTACTAGGCCAATGACTAGCAGATTCGCTAGCAATCAGACACTTTGGGGATATCGGGAATCGGTGCGTCCGTTTTGAAAGGATTCCGTCGAGTTAGGAATGAATCAGTTAGTCTGAATCCCCGACCAGGATCTTGAGGCTTATAGCGAATGGCTATTTGGTTGAGCTTGAGGATGCGAAACTGACGGATTGATATTTGTGGCGAAATCGGTGATTTATAGATAGCCGAATCAGGATTTCGGGCGAAATCCACCACGAGCATTCGCATTCGTAGGATGAGAGCTCAAGCGGTTTTTCGAAGGCTGACGGGGAGATCTGCAAGTCGATACTGCATCGGTTGAGGATCGACCGTCACCACTTGGCAACCAATTCGTCGGTCGAGGTTGATCACTAAGGGAGCCCGTAGATTGAGCGTGAGTGTTTGTTCGTCTCGACTTACTACTCCCAAGACATAGGCTTGATCGACCGAAGTCAATTGCAAAATGTCGACATCCGATGGCTCAAGACGGACCTGATAATCTTCTACGAATCTTCTAGGTGAGACCACCGGAAGAGCAATGTCGGCGTGTTGCATGCTCTGAAGCCACGCGACTGCCGAGTTGTCTGAATCGGCCAACAAAACCCAATGTCGGCAATCTTCGAATCCCAAAAGTCCATTTCTAAAAAACAGAATGTCATCGGGCTCGATTTCGATGGTTGAGAATCGTGTTGTGTGAATCTTCATTTTGAGTCACTTCCGGACGAAAAGCTGTTTTTGATGAAAACGATAAAATCATTAAAATGGACCAATTCAAAATTTTTCATCGACAAAAGCCTCAAAATTCTTAAAGAAAACGAAGCGGATTTAGGTCTTTTTCAAAATGGCCCGCAATCAACGAGCCTACAAGCTCGACTCGACAGCCGGTGGACACTCTTCTAGTATCTATTGAGTCGGATATTTGAGGACGCTAGCAATATGAGCCCAATCGTTTTAAAGCCCCAACATCAAGTCTCAATTCTTCGAACCCTTACCGGTGTCCTGTTCTTTGTTGGCACGTACGCTACTTTAATACTGTTGCCCATCCCATTCGTTCCGACCCCAATTGTTTCGGCTCAAGAGCCCCCCACTTCCGAAGTTGAAAATTTGATCGAGTTGCTCGATTCCCCAACCTTTAAAGAAAGAGAGTGGGCCACTAACAAACTGGGTTTACTGAATGGTGAAGCCGTCGATACCATGGCCCGTTCACTGGTCTTTTGTTCTCCCGAGGCCTCTTATCGTTTGAAGCTGGCTCTCGAAAAAATCTGTACCGCAGGTGACGAGGCTGATTTTTACAAGTGCGCCAGTATCTTAAAGGCCAGGTTCGGCATCAGCGATTTATCGATCCGAGACCGGTTGATAGAATTGAAATTGGAGTGGTCGGAGCAGATGAAAAAACGAGCGGTCGCCGAATTGAAACCGCTCGGTCTCGACGTTGAATCCCCTGAAACCAACATTCAAAACCAACTTGAACTAAATCGCCTTTATCAGTTCACTGCAGA
>JBCCSJ010000288.1:0-7447 GCA_039200505.1 Planctomycetota bacterium
GTGACAATACAATCTCTTTAATGAGTGGTTTGACCTTCCAATCATGATTAACCAACCGACGTGCCAGGTAGTCAAGCAGGTCCGGGTTGATCGGTCGTTCACCCGTTGCTCCAAAGTCATCCACTGTTCTGACGATGCCTTGTCCGAACGTCCAATGCCAAATACGGTTTGCAATGACCCTGGCAGTCAGTGGATTTTCGTCGTTGGCAATCCATTGTGCCAACTCTAGCCTACCGCTTCCTCGAACATTTCGTGGGAGCAGGTTTCGACGCGGCGGAGTTAGTACTGACACAAAACCGCGATCCACCTTTTGTGCTCGCTTGTCAACTTCACCTCGAACAAAAAGATGGTTTTCCGCGGGGAACTCGTGGTCCTGAGTTCCCATCACAAAAACTCGCGGATTACCCCGTTCGTCGTACGATTGCAATGCGGCTTCAGCCTTGTCACGTCGAGTCCTTGAGAGCCGCAAGATATTTCGCGTCGGAGCGTTGCCACCGCGAATATTTTGCATTAGTTCACCCATTCTCGCGTGAGCGTCCTCGCGTGCTTTCTTGAGTGCAGCGAATTCCTTCGCTGACAACTTTGGTTTAGAAGATGGAACACCAAGCTCTGTAACATCTATCAACTTGGCGTGTTGACGTGCTTGTGCTTTGATTAAGCCATAGTGTGTTTCAGTGCTCCGAAATATGCCCGCCAACGCATAGTAATCTGTTTGTGGAATTGGATCGAATTTGTGGTCGTGGCAGCGAGCACACGATACCGTCGTAGCGAGAAATGCCCTCGTCGTCGTATCAATCTGGTCATCAACTAGATCAGCTCGAAACTTGCGTTGATCTTCTTCCCCGACGAGCTTGACGCCAATTGCCAAGAAGCCAGTAGCAATCAGGTTGTTGGCCCATTCCTCATCGTTCTTGATGGGCAAAAGGTCTCCAGCGAGTTGCTCGATGATAAAACGGTCAAACGGTTTGTCGTCATTGAAGGCATCAATCACGTAGTTTCGATATCGCCAAGCGTATGGGTGAATGTTGTTGTGGTCACCACCGCTCGATTCAGCAAATCTGGCAACGTCCATCCAATGGCGGCCCCAGTGCTCGCCAAACTGCTCAGACTCCAGCAGCTGATCTACCAGCTTTCCGGCTTCTGCGAGGTTTATTTCATCATCGCTAGTTAAACGTTCCGACCACGATTCAAGATCGGACGGTGATGGCGGCAATCCGGTAAGAACGAAGTAAAGTCGCCGAACAAGCACTTTCGGTTTTGCGGTCCTGTTCGGAGTTAGCCCGTTTCGTTTGAGACGATCGAATACAAAACGGTCCAAGTCAGCTCGCGACCAGTTGTCAGTTGACGACCTGGGAATTTTCTGTTCCACGGGCGATTGATACGCCCAATAGTTGCGACCGGCCTCAATGTCGATCGTAGACTTTACCGCTGCTAACGGTTCAGTTTCTTTTGGTGCTCGTGGATCGGGGGCTCCCATCTCAATCCACTTTTTGAAGTCCGCGATCATATTCCCTTCAAGCTTGCCAGAGGGAGGCATTTGATACTCGCCTTTATAGGTCAACACTTCGTAGAGCGGGCTCTCGTCAGGTTTTCCAGGTACAACTGCCGGTCCGCTGTCACCACCTTTCCATAAAGCATCGCGAGTGTCGACATGTAGGCCGCCACGCATTTTGTTTGATTCTTTTGAATGACATCGGTAGCAATGGCCGACCAGCACTGGACGGATCTTGGATTCAAAAAACGCAATGCCTTTTCGATGGTCGTCTTGTCCAAATACAACGCCCATGTTGGCAAATTGGCACAAGACAAGTGCAAGGAATAAGACGTTGGTTAACTTTTTCATTTGTCGGCTGGCCAAAAGCGTACAAAGATTGATCGCGGATAAATGAGAAAACTATTTCCGTGCTCTTGGCGGACGTTTCGGTTTTACGGCGATGTCATCAGTCGAAGTATCGTTTTCCTGAATCATGTTGACTTCAATAAGACGAGTCCCATCCGAGACGATTCTCGCGGTTAGGCCTTGTGCCGGTATTCCTTTGAAGATGTCATTTTTGAGTCGCCCGTTGATATCTGCTCCAATCCGAAATTCGTTGGTTCGTCTTTCTTGCAGCGCATAGGTCACACGAACATCTTCTCCGACAGTAATCGTGAATCCTTCTTTGGCAGATGTTCGGTCGGCTTGCGTTCCGAATCTTCCACGGCCCCGCCTTCGACCAGTGCCATTTCCAGATTGATTGTCTTGCACGCTACCACCACGCATGCCTCGCCTTCTCCCAGATCGCCCATTTGAATTGTTGTCGCTTAGACCTTGCATGGCTGGCCCTCGGCCGCGTCCGCCAGCAGATTCGACAACCGTTATTCGATTTCCCTTTACGGCCATGATTCGTACAAGCTTCACAACCTTTTTGGTTGATTGCTTTTCGGTTTCTTGAGCTGCGGTGTTGATGTTTGTCGACCAAAAAACAAAAAAGGCCGCCGTAAAAAACAACTTCATCGTCATCATTTCCTTCCAGTCGTTGGGGTTGACTGTGAACGTACATAACATTGATGATTGCCCGCAATTTTTGAGAAAAACAAGTTTTCTTCAGAAATTGGCGTCCAAAGTGAATGGACGGGAACGTTTACGAACGACATGGTTTGCTCTGCTACCCAACAACTTTCAAATGCCAACTGAAATCGAGAATCAAGACTCCAACGAATTCATGCTCCTTCTATTGGAGCATCGACATCGGATCATTGCATTTATTGCAAAGCAATTGGTTAACTCGAATGACGTTGAAGATGTGTTTCAAAAGACGAGTCTAGTTCTCTGGGAAAAGAGAGACAGATACGACGCTAGGTCCAGTTTCTTTACGTGGGCTTGCGGCGTGGCATACAACGAGATCAGGAACTATGTTCGAACGCGTCAGCGAGATCGTCTGCACTTTGACGCTCAACTTTTGGATTTGTTGGCAAAGGAATCGGAGCAAGAAGATGAGGTTACTCAGATTCGTTTGAACGCCCTGCGTGAATGTCTTAAACGACTTTCGGATGTCCAACGTCAATTGGTTCGGCAGTGTTATGTTGATGTGGCGTCGATAACCTCTGTTGCCCAAGAACAAGGAATTAATCGGGGAGCCCTTTACAAGCAACTTGCTCGAATCAAACAAAAACTCTTGAGTTGTATTCGACTGCGGATTCAAACAGATGGAGCCGACGTATGAACCAACAAGAGCTCGGACAGCTTGTTGCTTCCTACACTTCTGGCAATATTTCTGCGGATGAGCACGCCGAATTGGCCACGGAATTAAGGCAAAACGCTGACTCAAGACGACTGTTCCGCGAGTTGGTCGACCTTGAATTCGGGCTGACTTGTTTGGCCAACGAAATTGCTGAAACACAAATGCTAACGGTTTCCACTGGCCCGCCGCCCAGCACGAATTCTCGTAGAAGGTTGACTATTGGCATGCTTACCTTCGCTGCATCCTTGATTGCTGTATCGGCGTTTGTGTGGATTGTTTACTTCGCTTCGAGTGCTAACAAGATCGTTATTAATAATGGTGTTTCTCCTTCATTGCGAACCGATTGGAACGGACTTGGCTCAATTCGACAAACGAACTGTTCCTGGGACAAATTTGCATCGGGCCCCTTCGAGGGGCAGTTTTCGGTAGGCCAATACAAATTGAAAACTGGGGTGGCGGAACTCAACTTTAATTCTGGAACGACCATCACCATTGAAGGACCTTGCGAACTCAACGTCGATTCCAAATTTTCTGCAGAATTGACCGCTGGTAAGGTTGTCATGAACGTTTCTGATATATCCGATGGATTTCTGCTCAAAACGCCAATGGCTCACGTTGTAGACGACGGAACCGAATATGCAGTTTCTGTGGACGACGTTACAGAGATTCATGTATTTGATGGAAGCGTAGTCTGGCAACCCAATGGTGCCGAAGAGTCTGACTATCAGCGAATCGACGCCGGAGAAGCAACCCAGTTTTCGGAATCAAATGTGGCCATTGGTAAACGCATTCCGTTCGGCCAGCGGCAGTTTGTTCGTCGTCTCGAAGCAGCGAAGCAATCCGAAGCAGAAGGAAATCTCATCGCATACGACGGATTCGAAAATCTTGCTGGACGAATTCGATCAGGCCGCAGCGGATTTGGATGGGATGGAGGTTGGCATCCTCCTGGCCGACGCCGAGCAAATGCCATGATCTTGGATTCTCCTCCGGGAATCGCTTTTGGACACGATCGAACTGGCTTGCGAATGATCCAAGTTGGGAATGGAATCACAATTCAACGAACCCTTAAAGAACCGTTGCTCAAAAACCATCAGTCGGTATATATCAGCTTCGTCTTGTATCGCGAATCTTCATTCGGCGAACGCTCGTCGTTTCAATTGTCAATTGGTGATTCTTCTGTTGGCCGACCGGCTCGCCGTAAAGTGAATGGGATTGGATTGGGCATCACTTCTGAAGGGTTTCCCTTTTTGAAACACGGAGGAGTCATACATGAAGTCGCAAATCGCGTTTCTCATAAGCTGATGTTGTGTGTGGCAAGAATTGTCGCGATTGACGATTCGATTTATCTGGTGCAATTCAGAGTTTTTGCGGATGGTGACAGCATTTCTGCCGAGCCAACCTCGTGGACAGTCTCTTCTTCCCCAAATCCAATTGACTTCGAATTGAATCGAATTCAACTGTCCTCCGGCGATAAAGGCCTATGGAGAGTTGACGAACTCCGAATTGGAAAAACTTGGGATTCGATTCTCAACGACTAGTTGAAGTTTTTGTGGGTTCCCTTGCCGTCGAAAAACGCTTTGGATTCTTCGTGCCCACTAAACGGAGTGCCAACATCGTGAGTTCAACCTTTGTTGGCACCATATTTCAAGACTCAACAAACGGTCGTTCGCTGTCGCGTTCGTGAATACGAAGAGTTTCAACTTTGAAACGTTTTCTTAAACTCCAATCGGCGTTTCAAACCGAATGGAGTTGGCCAAGAGTCCATACAGTTCGTGTTTTCAATCGAATCGACTAAATTCAATTGGACAGTCCATTTGGATGCTCTTCGCGTTTTGTACGTCATGTATCAGGATCAAAGATACCGGCAAATCGCTATAATTTGAGACTAAAGACTAATAAACACCCTGGGGAACACCAGAAGTATTTCTTGGTCTTTGTTTGATATCGATACCTCCTCAATTTGCTTGGGACCGAGCCATATGAATTCAATCGAAATCAGCCCTAGAAGAAAATTGATAATTGCGACGACGATTGCATTATTGCAATGGAGCGCGAATCAAGTGTTTCATCGGAATCCAATTTCTTGTCTTTTCATATTGTTGACTTCGATCGGAATCCTAATTGGTTGCGATAAGTCCGAAAAGTCGACAAATGGAGGGCGTTACCAGATTAAAGAACAGGATCGGGGCAAGTATGATGCCGGGTACGCCAGCGAATATTCAAGCTATGCCGAATACGACAAGGCGATTACAGCAGGTTTTCAACTTGCGATTGACGATTTGTTCAGTTCGTCGCGAACGATTCGAACGGAAGCAGGGGAAAAGCTGCAAATCTACCGCATGGAGAATGCGAAGGAACTTACGTTTGTTTCCCGTATTCCTGATCTGGTTCGAGCGCTGGCTGCGGAGGAAGAGTCGATCGTATTCGGTGCCGCAAAATTCCTGCGTGCGATGTCAAGCAGAGCCCAGGAGCGGCAAAAAGTTGTTACAGAGTTTAAGCTTGCGGTCAACGAATTGATCAATGTCTTGTTGGACGAGTCAAAAACGCCAGAGACTCGACGCTGGACTGCAATGGCGATCAAAAATGTCGGTCGAAATCTGGGCGATGACGCGATGGCAGAGTTTATTCCCGCATTAGAATTGACCTGTCATGACGAATCTTATGACGTTCACGATTGGTCATTGGATGCGTTAGCAGGATTCCGACATGAAGCTCAGGTAGCACTTCCCAATATCTTTGTTGAACTGCGAAAGAAGGGAAGAAGAGGCATGAATGCCGCAGAAGCGATCCAATTCATTGGCAGCAACCCGGAAGATTGTGTTGCCGAGTTGATCGGAGGATTGAAAGACCCCAAACAACTTCATCCCGATCCAGGTGGTATGGTTTCTTCGGAAGATTTGTTTATCGAATACGTTGTTAAAGCTCTAGCCGTTTTTGGTTCGGATTCAAAAGAGGCCGTCAAATTGCTAATTCCCCTGCTCAGTCACTCGAATAACGATATTCAAGCCGAAGCCGCTTTTACGCTTGAATGTATAGGCGAATCATCTGCGCCAGCGATTGATCAACTAGCTGAGTTGGCAAAGGAAGCAGACAAATGGCAAACCTACTTCGGATCTCAATCTCGGGCCTGGTCCGCGTTATGCGAATGCGGCAAAGAGGGAATCGAGCGAGCGGTGAAAATATCGAATGGAATGGAGGCTTCCTGGATAGACTTGTCACAGCTACGGGAAGACTGTGGTCGGTTTCAGGCATTGATTCAGCTTAAGCAATTAACTCAGCTTAAAGTTTATGACACCATTCGTCATGACCCTGACGGCGAAGGTTTTCAATGGCAAAATCCGGTAACTCCACTTCCGGTTCAGAAAGATAGAAATCTGGAATTGATCAAGAAGTTCAAACAGGTTGAATCGCTTGAACTTCCATTGAACACATCCAACGAGCTCCTGAAGAAATTGCACAACTTCAAAAACCTGAAATCAATCAAGATTGAAAATGATTGGGATTCCAGGACTCAGGTTGTTCTCGATGACGAAAGCCTGTTTCATCTTAGTCAGATCGAAAGCTTGGAACATCTTATTATCAATGGACATTTGTCGGTTACGTCGGAAGGAATTGATCACCTGCGCCGACTCAAAAACTTGAAGAAACTGTTGTTTCACAATGATTCGCTTTTGGCAAGCGACATCAAAGTTTTAAATAGGTTGCATACCCTAGAGTGGCTTGACATTGGCGGAAAAATGAATGAGGACTCCTTGAAACATCTTAAGAACTTGCCCCAACTGAAAAGCTTCGATCCACCCTACGATATTGGCGATCTCGGCGCAAAGCATATCGCCGCGAATTTGCCGCAACTTGAATCGCTCTATCTAAATTTTTCGAATATCACTTCGGGAGCCGTCGGTGATTTATCAAAAATGAAAAACCTGAAGTATTTGGCGTTGTGGAATACTGACTTGGCCAATGATCCTGCCCTATCCGAACTTATTGAGGCGCTCCCAAACTGTCGGGTGGTGAATTTAGACTAGTGGTCTGTCAGACCTGAATTGACGGGTACAGTTTTTTCAGTTTTATTCTTGCATCATCAGTTTTGAATTGCCAGTCAACGGTTGCCTCAGAATCATTTCTGGCTTCAGTCCAAGCCGCGACTTCGGATTCAAGTCTTTGCTTTGTGGCGATTCGTCTATTGAGGCATTGCTTTGCCAGGGAAGCCAGTTCGGTTTCTGCCA
>JBCCSJ010000289.1:0-7428 GCA_039200505.1 Planctomycetota bacterium
GTCACCGCTTGCAAGGGTACCCGACTGGGTTTGACTCTCATCTTTCGTTTCGGGATTGGCTTGTGACCGAGCGTTTCCCAAAGAATCAGTTTCTTGACTCTGAGTGTTTGAAACATTCACCGTATTGTTGGGGATTTCGGAATCATCCGATCGGCGATTGTTGGATTGCTGGTCGTCACCTTGACTGGGTGAGCGTAAAAAGGAAATGGTCAATTCAGGCTCCCAAAGAAGGACACTGCCAATCAGCCGTTAAGTGCTGCTATCAAATTGCCATCCCTGCAATGCGGCTCCGTCCCTTATTTCAACCTATTGACGTCTGAATACGCTAGTTGAAATTTATTCTGCCGACTGAAATATTGTATCTCAAATCGTCAAAATGTTAATTAACCAGTATCCCTGTCAAAGCACATATAATTTGCGAAGCCTGGCTTTTTAGATGTCGATTGATATCTAACCTTTCCATTGAGTGCTAATTCAGCGAACATGGAGAAGCTATTACGTTGAAACGATCCTCTATTCAGGTTTTTTCCGTGACTAAGAGTACGCTTGTTGATTTTTCCGAATTTGACCATGACAACGTCATTGTCGGCCAAGAAGAGATTTGTAGTGTCAATCCCCACCGTTTCGAAATGCTGTTAATCGACGGTATTTTGTTGATTGACGATGACAGAGCCGTTGGATTCAAGGACGTCAAAGATGATGAGTTTTGGATCCGTGGCCATTTCCCAGACAAACCGCTTATGCCTGGTGTGTTGATCTGCGAATGTGCTGCCCAGCTTTCCTGTTACTACGCTTCCACGAGAAATCTGGTTGATTCGGGCTACATCGGACTTGGTGGTTTAGAGAATATTCGCTTCCGAGGTCCTGTGGTTCCTGGTGACCGACTCACAGTCATGCTCAAAAAAGGGAAAGTCAGAAGGAACGTGATGTTTAACGCCGCGTTCCAGGGTTACGTAGGTCAAGATTTAGTAGTCGATGGTTCGATCAAAGGCGTAGCCCTCGGGACCTGAGTTTTGGTCGGCTCCCATTCTTGGCCATTGCCTCTTAAATTGCTTCAGTGTCGATCCCAAAATAATTGAACCAGGATCGTCAACGTCGGTCGGCTGAATCAATTGGTTGCTGGTTGTCCGACATCTTGCCAAACGCAACCTGCCCACGACAAGCCAACGCCAAAACCTACTAAAAGGTTTTTGTCCGTTTTCGACAATCCTTTTTCTCGCATTCGTCGAATCAAAATTGGGATCGTCGAAGAAACGGTATTCCCGATGTCCTTTAACAAGATGGGTACTTTGTCAGCGTCCACGTTCATCGACTGCTGAAGTTGATCAAGCATCTTGAATGTTGCCTGATGCAATAGGTAGTAACCGATATCTGAATCAGTTAATCCTTGGCATTTCATAATATCGGCGATCAAATCGGGAATCTGCCCCACGGTGAAACTAATCAACCCGGGACCGTCCATATACAAATCGCTTTTCCATCGTTTACGATGTCTTGGTTCAATCGCATCTTCTTTGGATCGAAAACCATTTTTGGTCGCAAGTAAAGTGTCGGCCCCACTTCCATCAGTCCCGAATCGGAATTCCCATAATGATGGTTCATCTGACGCATCAATCAAAGTCGCGGCAGCTCCGTCTCCAAAAATTGTTCGTAAGCTTCGATCTTGTTTGTCAATCAATTTGGTATAAGTTTCACCCGTGACAAATAAAATTCTTTTCGCAACACCTGACCGGATCAACCCGTCACAAATTGAAAGCCCATAAACGAACCCACTACACCCTAAGTTAAAATCGAGTGCCCCAGCGGAGGTGGGTAACCCTAGTCGTTCCTGCATCAAACATGCTGTCGTCGGTAGCGGGTAGTCCGGTGTTTGAGTACAGAACAAAAGAAAATCGATGGACGACGGATCGACGTCAAATTCTTCAAACAGATTTTTGGCCGCCTGAACACCTAAATCGGAAGAGCATTCGGTTTCGGCGGCAATATGCCTTGAATAGATCCCTGTCTTGGAAGCGATCAAGTCCATGTCCCATTTCGGGTTATCTTCTTTAAGATGCTGATTGGTCTCAATCTTCTCAGGAAAATAAACTGAGATGGGTCCGACTGATGCGTACTTCACGAATTTTCTGTTTCCGCCCCGGAAGATATCCGCGGTCAATTTCTGGCTGAATTGGATGATTCAAGTTCAGAAAGTTACCAGAATTCGACCGCTTAGCGAAGTGTTCAATCGGTAATTAACTGATTTAAGCTGCCTTTACGGATTGCCCTGTTCCCTTGTTGGCAAGTTTTTCTACCTGAAGCCGATTCAGACACTCGAACTTGCCTCCATCGTTTCGCTGCAACATCACCAAGGAAGTCGAATGAAGCATTCGGGGAAGATAAAACCAACATCCAGCTAATTCATGGTCCTCCGTTCCACTCGACAGAATCACCAGGTCCGTTCTTACATGAGAATTTGCGATCCGGGCAATTCCAGGCCCAGCGGTCCCAGGAACCAATTGTGACTTTACGCCTTCGATTTGAAGGTTGCGATGCATCTCAATAAGAGGCAGCGGATCGGTCGTTCGAGCATCAAACATGTCGATTCCGGTATAGCGAATGTTGGACGTCACGGCGAATTTTCGAGCTACCCGGATCATACTCAAAGCTCGTTCTCCGGAACCAAGTCCAACCTCAACTATGGAGCGACAACGATATTTTTGGATTGCTTTATAGATGGAACGATTACACGCTGGTTTTCCCAGCCAAGTTAGTCCTAAAAATCCAAGGGTTGAAATCGGGTTCACATTACACTCGTTAAATCGTGAAAACGAATAAGTCCAATCTTTGATATCAAAACAGATCGACCAGTTGTGTCGGTTTTAATTAGCGTCTCAGAACTCGCTGGTAGAGCCAGAAAGTTTGCTAATTCTTCATTCCGTTCCGGAATCGGCAAAATCGACAAACTTAACCAGACGTGACAGTTACCAAAATATACAGTTGAAAAATTCGAACATAGTCGAGAAACCCAGACGTATAGTTGCATGCGCGATGATGTCAATTTTCACTCGACTGTGCCAAGTCTGTTCCCATTCGGCACCTCATGTTTCGAAAAAACAAAACCCGAACCACGGCTAATCAACGTCGTCTTGCTTTCGAGCAATTCGAAAAACGTCTGTTGATGGCAGCCGATATGCCATCACCCCTTCTTCCGGAACTCCAGCTTGCTTCGCCAGCGATTACCCAGCAACAAGTCTCGCTGCAACAACCTCATACCGAAGCGGCCAACTTGGCCAACGACTACGGACTGGACGGTTCGGGGCAAACCATTGCAGTGATCGATTCGGGAATTGCCTATGATCACGCAGCTTTAGGAGGCGGCTTTGGATCAGGGCACAAAGTAGTCGGAGGTTGGGATTTCGCAGAAAACGATGCCGATCCCTACGATGACGGGCCCGCAGGATACCATGGAACTCACGTGGCCGGGATCATTGGAAGTACCGATTCCGAATATCGGGGCGTTGCGTCTGGTGCCGATCTTGTCGCCCTCCGGGTGTTCGATGATCGAGGGTATGGCGAACTGGAGTGGGTGGAGCAAGCACTCCAATGGGTTCATGAACACAAAAATGATTTTGAGCACCCGATCACGACCGTCAATCTTTCACTGGGAACAAGCTGGAATCAGGAGAACTCAGAAGAATGGGCAATCCTTGAGGATGAGTTTGCCAAACTCAAGGCGGATGGGCTGTTCATATCGGTCGCCGCTGGAAATTCATTCGCTGATATTGGCGACGAAGGTTTAAGTTATCCTGCGGTTAGCCAACACGTCGTTCCGGTTGCTAGTCACGATGACGCTGGAAACCTAAGCGATTTTTCGCAAAGAAGTCAGAATTCGCTTGTCGCTCCTGGCGAACTTCTTAAAAGTACGGCTCCAAGTCATCTGTTCGGAGGTGCTCTTTCTGGGCAGTTTATTGGAGTAAGCGGAACTAGCCAGGCGGCTCCCTTTGTCGCAGGTGCAAGTGCCATCCTTCGGCAAGCCAACGAAGATGCCGGTGTCGAAAATGTCGACCAGGATTTACTTTATCAACAGTTTCGAGATTCTGCCGATCAAGTCTACGACGCCGTTACCGGAAATTTTTATTATCGACTCAATCTTAGTTCTGCATTGAAGGCAGTTGTCAATCAATCAGGATCCGAATCATTCACCGATATTGGTTTGATATCGGGCGGCGAATCAATCCAAGGATCTATCACCCGGATTTCAGATGTCGATAACTTTGAGTTCATAGCCCAATCGTCAGGGCAACTTACACTAACAGTGTCGTCTACAGAACAGTTATCTCCGCTGCTACAGTTTGAAAATATTGATGTGACCAGCGCGGGGAACACTGTGTCGCTCGATGTTGTTGAGGGGCAAAGATACCAATTCTCAATCGCGACTCTGTCAGGGGAAGGCGATTATAACGTTCAATTTAACTTGCAAATTCAACAGGAGGTTTCTGACCTGCCTGACCACTCCGAATGGGGTAATTTGATTTCGAGTGAAATCAAAAACCAGCAAGTCAATGGAGAGGCCACGTTTGCAATTACGGCAAGTCGAGATGGCATTCTTACCATTCAGGGAAATAATCGTTCTCAAACCCTACTTGGCTACGAAATTTTTGATGATCGCGGTAATCGGGTCGCCAATTATCAGTCTTACAACGAATCCGCTCGATTCGACGTTCAAGCCACTCAGGGCCAGCGGTTCACTATTAAAGTTTCTGGATACACAAGTGACCTTGATTTTCGAGTCGATAATCTTGTTTCAGTCCAGGATGGATTTTTGGAAGTTCATGGCACCAATCAAGATGACCACTTTCATGTCGAACTTGATCGCGGAATCCAGTTCGATATCAACGGGGTGTTTTACGAGTTCACATCGTCTCAGGTGGACACGATTCATTTCGTAGGTCACGACGGTAACAATAGCATTGATTTACAATTGGGAGATCTGAACGATCGAGTAGCAACGCGACCAATCGGTACCAATGTTTCTAACGAGTTGTTCGACTTCCTTGCCTACAATATCAATGCAGTTTCCGTCGACGCTGGCGGAGGATACGATGTCGTTAATCTCGTTGACTCGGCCAACGCGGACCACCTAAATGCAGGTGCCGATTCCGACGGTGGGTTTGCAAGCCTTACCGGATCCAATTACCAAAGCAACGTTTCCGGTTTTGACGTTGTCTATTCGTTGTCGTCAGGTGGTAACGATTCCGCGTTGTTGTCCGGAAACCAAACTGATGATCTGTTTGTTTCTAGTGGCAACCGTCAGTCGATCTGGGTTGGGAACTCAACGCTTTTAGTTGACAACTTTGTTAAAGTTAAGGTGTTTGGAGGAGGCGGTAACGATCTGGCCAACGTTTACGACTCAGCGGGTAACGATCGATTTGAAATTCGGCCTGGATTTGCTGAAGTTAACACCAGCCAATATCAATTGACGGTTCAGGAATTCTTTCGGGTCAACGCATTTTCGACCCAGGGAACTGACCAAATCACGCTTTTAGGCAGCACCGCAGGTGACTCGTTGTATAGTGCCAATGGTATGAGCGTCCTAGCTGGCGACGATTACCTTTCTTACTCGCAAGATTTCAGCGACCTCGTCGTTCAAGGAGCCGGTGGCTTCGATTATGCACAGATCTTTGACACTGCTGGAGACGACTACTTCTTCAGTTCCCCAGTCGAGTCACGTTTGGTATCCACCATTCGCAATGTCTCCGCCAGTGGATTCGAACAGGTGCATCAGATTGCCAACCAAGGAGGACGGGACCGAGCTGAATTATTCGGATCAAATCAGGACGACTTGGCGACAATCGATTTGGATGAGGCCCGGATCCAAACAGAAAGTGGATTCGTGCACTCGATACAGGGTGTGGATGAGGTTCTTGTGGATCTGAAAGGTGGATATGATTCGACTCAGTTAACTGGGTCATCGGCAAAGGAATTCCTGACCGCTTCCTATGACGAATTAGAATTGAGATCGACGGTGCAGCTACTTCGATTGGTCAATTCTCAGGCGACTTCTTACGATGGTGGTGGCGGCGGTGACGAAGTTGATATCGAAGAATTCCATACGCTCGATCTGCTCGAATCCTTGGGCGAAAAAGCAACTGCCTACCTTCAGGATCGCAAAATTGAATTAGCTGGAATTGGATTTCTGGAAGCCCAAACTGTGGACCAGGCGATTGCCGATTACGATCTTGGATCAGCGAAATTTCCTTTTGTCTTAAAGGGGAATTGGAACGACATTTAGAATTTTTGATCTAATAATGTAGACAATCGTTGGTGCGTAGAACCTTAAGTGCGTTTAAATGCCTACCCAATCGAGCAGTCAGACTCAACAACCCAGAAATCTTCGGTTCGTGAAATCAATCCAGCTATTTGTCAATTCCCATAAGCGATCTCACCTATAGGCGATCGACCAAGGTCGACCATTTAGCAATAAAGTCGTCCTTCGCTTTACGGGTGACCAATTCAATTGATGATTTGTTAAGAACAATAAACTGATTCGATTCAAGATTTTTTTGGAATCGGCTCGTTGGACCGGAAGAACCAAGAATCAATATTGGCATCGGGCTTAAAGGATCAGGGGACCCGGGTTCGATCTGATTTGAAAACATCGCGTCATCCAAAATCAGGCCGCGAAAGACGGATTTATTCGAAAATGCAACGCGGCTAGCCATAGTGCCGCCTGTTCCGTAACCACCGATCAAAATTCGATCGGGCGAAATAGAACTCATGCTCGCCAAATTCTCTACCATGGCCCTTATCACTTCGGAATCGACGCTTTGCCATGACTTTGGGTCGGTGGATTCCAAAACTAAAATTGCCAATGGATACTTTTTGCAGATGGGCGTCCACCGAGATGTTAATTTTTCCAAATCGAGTGGTCCTGGCGCTGCCAGCCAGACTAACAGACCCATAGCTTGCTGATTGGATGGAAAGATGACAAAACCCTGGTTGGAATAGTCGGGCAATCGAACTTCGCTTTTCACGACCGATTTAAAATCTTGGCCCGAATCGGGATAGCCGGCTATGCTTGCGACTTTTGGAATCACCTCGATTGAATTTTTTAAAATTTGCCCCTCTTGGTCGACGATCTGCACATCCAATGTCTGACCCAACGGTGTTGCTGCGATTGCCAATCGGAGTTCCATTGAAGACTTGATGGGGGCTGAGTGGACGGCATTGATGATCTGCCCCGGTAAAATTCCAGCTTGATCGGCGGGACCTTCGTTACGAACCTCTTTTATTTCGACACCTTGAGAAGTTAGCCTCACAGTAACTCCAATTTCAACAGGCTTGAATGGACTCAGACTACCGGTCAACTCAAACTGGATAGTTCGAATTTGGTTTTCGCGCGTCACAGACAGTCGCAAACTCTGTCCAGCATCCAACGGTTTCGAC
>JBCCSJ010000290.1:0-7328 GCA_039200505.1 Planctomycetota bacterium
AAGATGTTTGGCATATGTTCATGATCGTTGATTTTTCCGATCCCTCACTAACGTATCGGGTTGAGGTGCTTGGAATATGGCGGGGAACTTAGATTATCTTTCGGGTAAGAATCCGAAGAGTTAGAGAGCGTCACCAAGGGGAAGTTTATATTCACAACCAGAGATTAATCAGGTGTTTGAATAATTCCCAACCCGCAGTGTAAGAGCGTAAGCGAGGGATAACAGACTGATTTACGAAATCAAAAACCCGAAGCGTTAGCGAGGGATAACAGATTGCTAGTCTTAATTCAGCTATTTACCCTTAATCCCTCACTAACGTATCGGGTTAAGATGTTTGGCATATGTTCATGATCGTTGATTTTTCCGATCCCTCACCAACGTATCGGGTTGAGGTGCTTGGGAGACTGTTCCCAATTAAGTCGATCTACTCTATTTCAGTGCTTTGAATGCCTGAAGCGCTCTTTCTCGCCCATGTGAGTAGTCGACAATATATTCAGGATAATCTGGAGCAAATTCGGGACGGCAGGAAGCCATTTTTTTGACATCATGTAAAGATTTCTTCGGGACTTTCTTCAATTCTGGGCACATTTTGCGGATGAAATCTCCTTCAGGATCGAACCTTTTGCTTTGGCTGAAAGGATTGAAGATTCTAAAATAGGGGACCGCATCGGTACCTGTAGATGCCGACCATTGCCAACCCCCGTTGTTGGACGCCAAGTCACCGTCAATCAATTTCTGCATAAAGTACTTTTCGCCCATCCGCCAATCGATCAAAAGATTCTTTGTCAAAAACATCGCGGTCACCATTCGCAGCCGATTATGCATCCATCCGGTACGGTTTAACTGACGCATGCCTGCATCGACGATCGGGTAACCCGTTTGACCATCGCACCAAGCTTGAAATTCCTGAGGATCGTTTCGCCATTGCAGTTGATTGGTTTTAAGTTTGAAAGGTTGATGTTTCGACACCCTCGGGCAAGCTACCATGACCTGCACATAGAAATCACGCCAAGTAAGTTCGGATATCCAAGTCGTCGGACCTTCGGCCCCTGCGATGCGTCCTTCATTCAGTTCGATCGCCGCGTTCAAACACTGTCTGATCGAAATTGCACCGACCGCCAAATAGGGTGACAACAAACTGGTTCCATTTAATGATGGAATGTCGCGATAATCGTTATAGCCGCCGATTCGTGATTTGAATTTTTCGAGTCGTGCCTGAGCCTCATCTTCTCCCGCAGGCCAAAGGTCTGATCGGCATTCTTCAAGATCAAAGCCTTTGACTTTGTCTGGAATGTCACCCGGTTTGATATCCAGAGGCTTTTGTTGCTTGGGTCGAGGATACGTTTTTAAATATTCTTCCGCCACTCGATCCCAGACTTTTCGGTAGGGCGTAAAAACGGAATAAAACTTTCCTTCTTTTGTTTTGATGGTCTCAGGGGGAACAACGACCCGATCGTGGAAGCAGTGGGTGTTTAGATCGTTTAGTTCGAACTGATCGATGACGTGCTGGTCGCGTTGTTGTTCGTTGGCTTCATATTCGTGATTGAAGAAGAGGTCGCTGCAATCGTGATTTTGAGCAAGCTTCAAAATACGCTTGGGCACATCCAGAAACGAATCGCATTGCTCAATCAATAAAGGGATATTCAATTCAGCCAGTTTGGCAGAAAGAGACTCTAGATGATCCAGCCAGAATTTAATCTTGCAGGGGGCTTCATCATGTTCGATCCACTGCTGGGGCGTCACAAAATAAACTGCGACAATCCCGTCTGTTGCAAATTCAGCTGCACTCGCAAGTGCCGCGTTATCGTCAACTCGAAGGTCTCTCCGAAACCAAACCAAAGCTCTCATTATTCAATCCAAACTTAAACAGGCGAGTGAATTTCGTAATCAAGTAGAAGCTTCTTCAAGAAGACGAATCCAGCGCCCCACAAAATGTCCATTGTCATGATAGGTTCGACCGCTGACCAAATTTCCGTCGACAACGCAGGCTTCGTCCACAAATGTGCCCCCGCAGACTTCTAGGTCGAACCGGCACTTGTCAACCGTAGCCATTCTTCGGCCATTAACACATCCGGCATATGCAGGGATTTCTACACCATGGCACACTGATGCGATCGGTTTATTTTCCTCGAAAAAATGCCTTGTTATTCTGACCAGATCTTGATCATAGCGAATGTATTCGGGGGCTCGGCCACCCGAGAAAAAGATTCCCTCGTAGTTTTTGGGATCGACTTCGTGAAATGCCAAATCCGCAGAAAGTGTATAGCCATCCCACTCCTTCGTGATGGTCCACCCCGGTTTGACCTCATGAAGAACGAGTTGATACTTCCGTTTCTCCGGACCAATCACGACGGGTTCAAAACCGGATTCCTGCAATCGGTAGAAAGGATACATCGTATCCAACATTTCGCTTGCGTCTCCGATCACGATCAGAACCTGTTTCACCCTACTCTCCTTTTAAATCTTTATTTTTGTTAGGATTAATCTGAGGGGCTGCATTGAATATTTGTTGAACCGATTCATGTTTCACTTTGTTTCGAATCCACCAGTGCGGGTCGTATCGAGTGTCGTCAAATTCGAAGGGCTTCCCAAACCCGGGCAACTTGTCAAACTTCCCTTCTTCAACTGCGGCTTCGATTTTTGCGTCGGCAATGAGTCGAATTGCTTTTCCAATATCTACCATTTAATAAATCCTTGAAAAACTGTCCTAAAGCAAATCGAGTCGTCGTTGAATTGAATTGAACCTATTATCGCCCATTACAAGAATGTGACAAATCAATCCTCGGGCAACCACCCGCCATTTAAATTAGCAGTGTGTATCTTTATTTTCCCCTTCGCAGATGAATCAGGAGCAACGAGGATGGCTCCTACGTCTGGATTTTGAGAACAGTATTCAAAAATCTCATCAAGCTGCATGACAAAAAATGCAGTTGCCAGGGCATCGGCGTCTGCGGCGATAGAAGTAACGACCGTTGTCGAAAGGAAATGGTTGGTTGGCCATCCAGTCCGAGGATCGATGATGTGTCCGTAGCGTTTACCGTTAAAGTAGAATCCTTGCCGTGCCGTCCCTGACGTCCCCAAAGCTTGGTTATTCAAAGAAACTTCGCCTAATCTTTTACCGGGGAGAGTTGGATGAGTGACGCCAATTTTCCAGCCCGGATTTTCAGAGGATTTTGCAGATTCATTTTGGTTGGGGACCGACGATCCGTTGGCAAGCACGCTGCTTTGTCCTCCATGGATAACAAAGTCGTCTATCTTTCTTTCTTGAAATATTTGCCCCATCCGATCAAGTGCGAATCCTTTGCCGATAGCACCGAGATTGATCTCACATCCCGATTGCGTTATTCGAATGGTGTCCTCGACTGGATCTAAAATGATATGTTCCGATCCGATCTTGGAAATGATTCGGTCGATATCATCGGCCTGCGGGACTTTTCCGTCTCGTTTGAAGAATCCCCATAGCTTGAAAAGTTGACCGCTGGTGATGTCAAAGGCGCCGCCTGTCTGTTGGTGCAGTTTTTTGGCTCGCTGGAACAAACGAAACAGTTTTCTTTCGACCGTGTAAGGTACATCGAAGGCTTCACGATTGATTTCAGAGACCTCACTGTCGTTGCTGTAAACGGTCATTTGAGATTCAAGTTGACTTAAAAGCTCAAATGCATCCATGACCGCTTGGCCAGCATGTCGATATTGATGCAGGTTCAGACTGATTTCAAATTCGCAAGCCATCGCGTTTCGGCTGTACTGTTCGACGTAACTTTGACTGCGATTTTGGGCAACTTGATGCGGAATTCCCGTTCGATTCGATTCTCCGTTTTGGGAGTCACCAACGAGGCTCTTACCAGTTAAAAAATCACGCCGACTAAATTGGTTGTTAGCTTCATTCATGATTCAGATTCGGGGCTTAAGCAATCAATCTGATTAAGGTTTAGCTTGTCATTTTTTGAGGGCTGACCCATAATTGTAGGGGATTCCATTTTTAGGCGGGATAGTTGATGAAATTAGTGAGCCTACTTTTTTTTGTGGTTTTAGCCGGATGCTTCACGGTGTCGGGGCCGTCCGATCTGTACGGTCAAGAGAGAAAACCGCAGAAAGTAAAACGAGTCAAACGCCCTCAATTTTCGCCGCAAGATTGGGATGGCATTTATTTCGAAAACTTGTTTGCCGAAGGTCTTGTCGGCGATCGTCCGGATCAACTTGCTGCAAACAATGAACTTAACAAACCGAGCGAAATGTCGAATCAAACTGGTTCCGACATGCCGACAACCGATCAAGATTTTGCTTGGTCAAGATTTGTTTCAGGGACTACGATCGAAGACGAGGTCAAAACAATTCAATTGGAATTGGCCAAGGTGATTACTTCGCCGGTCAAATTTAAAAGTGACTACGACAAAGTGCATCATCACTTTTCGATGTTGTCGATGTTGTTTGGGATTATTCGAGAGTATGACTCTGACGTTCGGTGGAAAAAATACGCTGGACCTGCTCAGGCATCTTTTGAAAGGGCAGCTGCGAATTCGAGAGTCGGAACAATCCAGGCGTTTGAAAGTTGCAAACGCCGAAAAGAGGAAATTCAGGAATTGGTTCGCGGGGGTAATTTTGTCGGCGAAGATAAGGCACCGGATTTGTTAGATTGGGGAACCGTTGTCGATCGAACACCCATTATGGAGCGGTTGCAAATTTCATACGATCAAATGAAAAAGGCGACTTCGAACGAGAGCGATTTCAAAGACAATATCGAGATCATTCTGCATGAGTCCGAACTTGTCGCAGCCATGTCGGAAACTCTGCTGCGAGAAAACTTCGTGGATGCGGATGATGAAGGCTACGCCGAGTTTGCGAAAGCAATGTCTTTTGCGGCTGTGAACTTAACAAAAAGTTGTAAAACCAAAAATTACGATATGGCAGCCAGCGCCGTGAACCAGATTGGTCAATCTTGCAGTAACTGTCATAGCGAGTGGCGTTAGGCTGATGCCTTCGCGTTTTATTTCTGATCATTTTGCACTAATGTAGATTCCATGCGATTGCGTTCAAAGATTCCAGGGCACAGAAATATTTGTCAGATAATTGGGTAATAACGCGATGGTGAACGAATCGAATGCTACCGACCTTTCTCCCTGGGCACACCCCAAAGCTCAAGCTTGGTTCCGGGCTTTGTTCCGAAGGACCAATTTTATAATGGAATTGGAAAATGAACTTCGTAAACCAGATGATCAAATCTCTCTTGCTCAATTGAGATTGATGCTCAGTTTCGGTGTGTTACTTGGACGAGATAAAGTCTGGCCGGCTGAAGAAAAGAAGGTTCTCCAAGAATTGCTGACACGGATCAGGCGATATCAATCTTTACCGGACCAATCGGGAAAAAAGTCGAAACCAAAGTCGATCGCTGAACATCAGGCTCAGGCTGCAACATCCAAGGTGATGCAAAACGAAATTGAAATTGTCCGCAGGCATATTGGGATTTCGAAGAAAAAATCGCCCATCAAGACTCCAGTTTCCTGGGGGAAGTTTTGGCAATGATTGGCCGCAATTCAAATCAGAAAGCGGTCGCACCCTGGCAGGATGAGTCATCTCAGCAGTGGCTCAATTCCTTAAAATCGTGGAAGCAGATACGGCGATTGATACTGGGTACCCTTCAACTGGATCCACAGCAAAATTCCCATGAAATAAGAGCGGCCGTTTCGATGGTGATCATGTTCTGCCGTGATGGTTTTTGGGCGGATGAGCCAAAGTTAGAAATGGACGACGTTATTCAATTGGCAGCACGACAATTGGTTGCGATCAAACACGCTTACGAGACCAAAGGTCGAATCAATCCCGAATTAAAAGCAAACAAAAAATATCGAGCATTTTTGACGACTTTGGACCAGGAAATTCGTATTCTGGAGGCCCGCACCTGTGACCCTGCGCCGCCCATGCCAAATACACCGCCGGTATCTTGGGGTGCGTTTTGGTTTGATGATTTCGAAGAGTTCAAAAAACAATAGCATGTTTACCTGATCGCCGCTCCGTCGTGTTCGATGTAGTCTGATGAACTGATATTGGGCATCAAGTCTTGGAATGAATGGATGATAGGCAGAAAACTGACCGACGTGAAAGTCAAAAGCGTCCAGCTTTATTTTATTCCCGTTGAAACTCGGGTACCGCTGAAATTTGGCAAGGAGACGCTTGATTCTGTCACCTGTGCCAGAGCCAGAGTCATCGTTGAAGACAAAAAGGGGAATTCGAAAGCTGGGTGGGGAGAAACGCCTCTTTCGGTTCAATGGGTTTGGCCCAGCCAGTTGTCATACGCAAATCGCCACCAGAGCCTTAAACAATTTACAAAACAGCTTGCCAATGAGTGGTTGTCTTTTTCCCAGGTAGGGCATCCTCTGGAACTGGGCCATGATTTCCTAGAATTGCAACTGGGTAATGTCCGAGATCATTTCAACCGCGTCCATCGTTTGGAAGAGCCACTGCCTTACCTGGCAAGCCTGGTTGCTGCCAGCGTGTTTGATCAGGCGATCCACGACGCTTACGGCATGCTCCACCAAGTCGATACCTATCAAACTTACCAGCGTCCGTGGATGTCAAGAAGTCTAGGTGAGATGTTGGTCCCCGCCCAAGATTCTGGCGTCAAGTTTGAAGGACGATTTCCAGCCGAGTATTTGGTTGCTAATCCGCCGACGGAACTTCCGGTTTGGCATTTAGTGGGTGGGCTGGATCCAATTTGTCGATCTGAGCTTGACGGAAGTGAGCCAGATGACGGCTACCCGGTATTGCTCGAAGATTGGATCGCCACAGACGGTCTGCAATGTTTAAAAATCAAACTCCGAGGCAACGACGCGGAATGGGATCTGGATCGAATCATTCGGATTGGCCAAATTTCGCTGCAATCGAACGTCAAAGCCCTCACCGCCGATTTCAACTGTACCGTGACGCATCCAGATTATGTGATTGATATTCTGGACCGTCTAGCCAAAGATTACCCTGAAATCTATGCATTGATTTTGTACGTGGAGCAGCCATTTCCTTACAACCTCGAGGCCGAAAGGTTAGATGTTTCTGGCGTGTCTCAAAAAAAACCTCTTTTTTTGGACGAAAGCGCTCACGATTGGAGGTTCGTCAAATTGGGCAAGCAACTCGGTTGGTCCGGGGTCGCATTAAAAACTTGTAAAACTCAAACGGGAGCATTGCTGAGTCTTTGTTGGGGAAAGGCTCACGGTATGCCAATGATGGTTCAGGATTTAACGAACCCAATGCTGGCTCAAATTCCGCATGTTCGCTTGGCGGCCCACGCTGGAACCATCATGGGGGTGGAATCGAATGGGATGCAGTTTTATCCGGAC
>JBCCSJ010000291.1:0-7320 GCA_039200505.1 Planctomycetota bacterium
CCTACTTCCACACCCGGTGAACCGAATTTCGAGTATCCAATTAATGTTAGGTGCCGAAAACCGCATTTTCTGCGATGGTTTTTGGCAAAACTAGCATCTTTGAGGTGATCGGATGAACGAATTTTGCGGGTTTCGAAAGCATGAAGTCCCTTCTCGAAACAACCCGAAATGGCTTGTATTGCCGAGAAGGCGACTTTTACGTGGATCCCTGGAAACCGGTCGATAAGGCAGTTATCACACATGCTCATGCTGACCACGCCCGTTGGGGAAGTAAGCGTTATTTGACAGCCGAAACCGGGCGACAAGTGCTTCAAATTCGGCTTGGCCCTAAGGCAAAAATCGACACTCTGCCGTTTGGAGAGTCGACCAAGATCAACGGAGTCGATGTCTCTTTTTTTCCGGCCGGCCACATTCTTGGGAGCGGCCAGGTCCGACTTGAAAAAAATGGCCAGGTAGTCGTCGTTTCGGGAGACTATAAACGGGGACAGGATGTCACTTGCCGTTCATTTGAGCCGGTTCGTTGTCATCTGTTTATCACAGAATCAACTTTTGGTTTACCAATCTATCGTTGGCCGAGTAGTCAATCCGTTTTTGATCAAATCAACCAATGGTGGAAACAGAATCAACAGGATGGAAAAACGAGTTTGTTGTTGGCGTACGCACTCGGAAAAGCTCAAAGATTACTGGCAGGCGTTGATCCCGCCATCGGTCCAATCTTTACTCACGGAGCCGTTGAAAAATTAAACGTCGGATATCGAGAGACTGGAATTCAACTTCCTGAAACCAATCATGTCGGTCGAGCGGATAAGTCAACTGATTGGAGTCAGTCGTTGGTCGTCGCACCCCCTGCGGCCGCAGGTACAACTTGGGTTCGAAAATTCGGAAAGCTTAGTGTTGGCATGGCGTCCGGATGGATGCAAATCCGGGGAACTCGTAGGCGTCGCGGGATGGATCGAGGATTTATCTTATCCGATCATGTCGACTGGTTAGAGTTGTTGCAGACGATCGAAGATACCGAAGCAGAAGAAGTTTGGGTCACGCATGGGTATTCCCAAATCGTAGCGCGTTACCTGAACGAAAACGGGCTGCAAGCCAAAGCAATCGAAACAGAATTCACCGGAGAGACTTTGGTCGAGGCGGATGATTCCGACCTCGATCCCGAGGAATCAGAAGATCATCCGCAACCCAATGAGGTGGAAGATGAATGAATTTTGTGAGCTTTTCTGGCGACTGGATTCGACGACGAAGACTAACGAGAAAATTCATGCGATCAAACACTACTTGGATCAAAGCAGACCTGAAGATGCCGTTTGGGCCATCTACTTTTTGACCGGCAAAAGGATCCAGCGGCTGATCCCGATGAAGTTGATTCGTACTTGGGCAATGGAACAGTCGAAATTATCGGATTGGTTATTCGCCGAGTGTTACGATCGAGTCGGTGATCTCGCGGAAACAATTTCACTGATTCTTCCTCCTCCGACAAATTCTTCCGACTGTCGCCTTAGGGATTTGATCGAAAACGAATTATTACCAATTCCTGTTTCCCATCCTACTCGGCAAAAAGAAACGGTACTTAAGCTGTGGTCCGCCTTTGATCAGCCAGCAAGATTTATCCTCGGTAAGCTCATGACTGGAGCCTTTCGAGTGGGGGTTTCCAAAGGCTTGGTCCAGCGGGCACTGGCTCAATGGTCGGGTGTCGAGCGGACAGTGATCGCGCGACGAATGATGGGCGATTGGCAACCGACCCTTTCGTTTTTCGAAACGTTAGTGGATCCTACCGATGATGGATCGTCAGCTATCAGCCAACCGTACCCGTTTTTTTTGGCCAATGCGATCAAGGATGAACCTGAATTATTCCTTCCCGATTTCAAAGCGGCTGAAAACTGGATTGCCGAATGGAAGTGGGATGGCATTCGGGCGCAACTGGTAAAACGTCAAGGCGAAGTTTTCGTGTGGTCGCGGGGAGAAGAATTGATCACCGATCAGTTCCCTGAAATTGTCGAATCAGCGAATTCGCTTCCCGATGGTTTGGTTTTAGACGGTGAGATTCTGGCTTGGTCGGTTGCCGATGAAAAACCACTTCCATTTCAGCAGCTGCAACGGCGACTTGGCCGAAAGAATGTGAACTCCAAGACGATGGCCAATTTTCCAGTAGTATTTTTAGCGTTTGATTTGTTGGAACATGAAACCGTCGATATCCGGCAAACTCCTCTGATTCAGCGACAAGCTAAGCTCGAAAAAGTCGTTGAGGGGTTGAGCCACAAAACGATGGCAACTCGAAATTTTTTGTTTGCGGAAATGGAAAATCAACGTCTTGCAATCCGATTGCCTGAAAAAGTCGAAGGGTCCAATTGGAATCAATGGACTGAACAACGCGAGCGGAGCAAACAATTTCAGGCGGAAGGATTGATGCTTAAACGGAAAGATTCCACTTATCAGGTGGGGCGACCGGTAGGAGATTGGTGGAAATGGAAAGTGGATCCGTTTACGATCGATGCCGTCCTCGTTTACGCTCAAAGAGGGCATGGTAGGCGGGCAAGCCTGTACACCGATTTTACGTTTGCGGTTTGGGAAGACGGCGAATTGATCCCGTTCGCCAAAGCTTATTCTGGCTTGACGGACAAAGAGATTCGGGAAGTTGATGCGTTCGTTCGAAAAAATACTCACGAATCGTTCGGCCCGGTTCGAAGCGTCACCCCAACTCTCGTTTTCGAATTGGCGTTCGAAAATATTCAGATCTCTTCCCGCCACAAATCAGGCATCGCGGTAAGATTCCCAAGGATCAGTCGGTGGCGTCAGGACAAAAAACCGGAAGACGCCGATTCACTGGAACAAATTAAACAGATGATTCAATAACACGTGGCAACGCAAACGCAAAAATCGGGACTGAGTCAGGTAACCGACTGGATGAAATCGAACCAGCGGAAACCGTTTCCTTTTCAACGTCAAACTTGGAAGGCGATTTTAGAAAATCAGAATGGGATCCTGCATAGCCCAACCGGAAGTGGAAAAACGCTGGCTATCTGGTTAGGAGCGATGGCCCAGTGGATGGAACAAAATCCAGGTTGGAAAGAAAAAAAAAGCAACGAAAAAAGGAGAGTTAATCGCAACCGGGCTGAAACTATTCGGGTCGTCTGGATCACACCCTTACGAGCTTTGGCCGCGGATACAGTCAGCGCACTCAATGAACCGGTCGATTCCCTTAAGTTGCCTTGGACGGTCGAGCGAAGGACAAGTGACACCTCCAGCAGCCTTAAGACGAAACAAAAAAATCGTCTGCCAAGCTGCCTGGTGACAACTCCTGAAAGTTTAAGCGTTTTATTGTCCCATCAAAAATGCCAACAGCAGTTTTCAAAATTGCAGATGATTGTGTTGGATGAATGGCATGAGTTGATGGGAACCAAACGAGGTGTTCAAACCGAACTTTGCCTTGCTCGGTTAAGGCAACTTTGTCCCCAGATTTTAACTTGGGCGATTTCAGCAACGATCGGAAATGTCGAAGAAGCTCGTGAAACAGCGATAGGTGAATGTTGTGAGCGTTCGGTTGTGGTCAAAGCTCCAGCTCGCCGAAAACTGTCCATGCGTAGCTTGATTCCCAAATCTATCGAACGGTTCCCGTGGGCCGGGCATATGGGACTTAAGTCTTTGGAATCAGTCATTCACGCAATCGACCAAAAAGAGAGTTCCCTCGTATTTACCAATACTCGGTCACAAGCTGAAAAATGGTATTCCGCTATTTTGCACGGAAAGCCGGAGTGGGCAGGGAAAATGGGACTTCACCATGGATCGATGGACCGAAAAAAACGCACCTGGGTCGAACGAGAACTCGATGCGGGAAATCTGAAGTGTGTTATCTGCACATCAAGCCTTGATCTGGGCGTTGACTTTTTGCCGGTTCAGCAAGTTTTACAAATTGGTAGCCCTAAAGGAATCGCTCGCCTGTTGCAACGTGCAGGCCGTAGTGGCCACTATCCTGGCGGTAAAAGTGAATTAGTATTTGTCCCAACGCATGCCTTGGAATTGGTTGAATTAGCGGCGGCCAAGAAAGCGATTCGAGCTAATCAGATCGAATCACGAATCCCGATGTCGGGGTCACTCGACGTACTCGCCCAGCATGTCATCACGCTGGCTGCCGGGGGTGGTTTCAATTCTGATGAATTGTTTCAAGAAGTTAAAACGACCCGGTGCTTCCGCGATCTAACGGAAAACCAATGGCAATGGGTGCTTGATTTTGCGATTCGAGGAGGAGAAAGTTTACGAGCGTACCCTGATTTTCGACGAATTCGAAAAACAGAAGGCGGGATGTTCGAGATAGTCGACGATCGTACGGCGCGGCGGCATCGAATGAGTATCGGGACGATCACCAGCGACCGCGAGGTGCTGGTGAAGTATATGAAGGGTGGGAAATTAGGAACGATTGAAGAAAGATTTGTGTCGAAACTGAAACCGGGTGACAATTTTTTGTTCGCAGGACGGACCTTAAAATTGATCATGATGCGTGACATGACAGCCTGGGTTCGGCGGGCAAAAGGGAAAGTGGCTGCACTGCCCCGTTGGATGGGAGGCCGTCTGCCGCTGTCCACCGAATTATCAGAGGCCGTCCGCGATGAACTCACTCAGGCCAAACAAGGTGTGTTTTACGGGCCGGAAATGAAGTCCGTGAAACCCCTTTTGATGCTTCAGGCTAAGTGGTCTGATATTCCAGACAGCGATTCGTTACTCATTGAACAGGTAAAAACGCGCGATGGATACCATACGTTCGTTTATCCGTTTGAAGGACGACTGGTTCATGAGGGATTGGCGGCAATTCTTGCGTGGCGGATGAGCCAGCTTCAACCGATCTCGTTTGCGACGACGATCAACGATTACGGGATTGAATTGCTTTCTCCCACTGAACCACCGCTCGAAAAAGCGATCGACCAAGGGCTGTTTTTGGCCGGTCAATTGATGAATCAAATCGAAAAAAGCATGAATGCGAGTGAATTGGACCGCCGCCAGTTTCGAGACATCGCTAGAGTGGCCGGATTGGTCCAAAGTGGATTTCCGGGACAAGCAAAATCCTCGAAACAACTTCAGGCATCCAGTGACATGTTTTTCGACGTATTTCGAGAGTACGATCCGGAAAACTTGCTCCTGAAGCTTGCCCGCAGCGAAGTCATGGAATTTCAACTGGAACAGGTCCGTCTGGCCAGTGCTTTGGAACGGCTGTCGACGACCCAAGTCAACATCCAGTTCCCGCCTAAACCGACGCCGCTCGCATTTCCGATTTTAATTGATCGATTAAGGATGAAACTTTCCAGTGAAAAAGTGGCCGATCGTATTGCAAGATTGACTCAGCAATATGAAAAAGAGGCTGAACGATTCAAAGGGAAAGGTTGACTTCATTCTTGTAGATTCCAAAATCAATGAAGATCATTGAGTCTTTCATGGATGTGGAATGAACAAGCAGATTGAGATTGAGGTCAAACAAACGAAGTTGACGCTTCGAGACGACGGTTCCATTTTTGTACCCGCTTGGGGGGCACTGCTTGTTGCTGACCTGCACCTTGGGAAAGAACGTTCGTTTCGGGCGGGAGGCATTCCTGTGCCCGATGGCCCTTCTGCGGCAACGTTAGAATTATTGTCCGATGCGATTCGTCGAACGGAGTGCCAACAAGTCATTTTTTTGGGCGATCTAATTCATGATGGACGATCGCTTTCACCAGAATTGATTGAGGATTTCGCGACCATGAGATCTTGCTGGCATGCATTGTCAATGCATCTAGTGCGAGGGAATCATGACCGACACGTTTCTATTTTTCCCGCGTCGTGGGACCTTCAAGTTCATCAGGAGCTTGAAGTGGATTCCGTGACTTTGGTGCACGCTGCACCGGAGGAAATCGCGGTCGAACGGTATTACTTAGAAGGACATTGGCATCCGGTTACGATCGTGGGTCGGGGAGCCGATCAGATGCGAGTTCGTTGTTTCGTCGATCATGGCAACCGGTTGACCTTACCGGCGTTTGGTCCATTCAAGGGCGGAATGAAGATTCACACCCAATCTGCCAGGGTCTACCCTATTTTACCCGGTGCCGTATTAGGTGTTTGAATTTGGAATCACGCGTCGGTTAAAGTTTAAGCCGAAACCTCAGAAGAGCCATGTGGCGAAATCCACCACGGTCAGTAAAAACTCAACTGCCACTTGCCTAACCGCGGCTAACTAACGCCAAAACGGCTGATGGATCTGTCGCGGACAACGCCAGACTGGAAAAACCAAATGGGGCTAACGCCAAAACGGCTGACAGACCTGCTGCGAATAACACCAGACTGGAAAAACTAACCGCGGCTAACGCCGAAACGGCTGATGGATCTAACCGCGGCTACCGCTCAATGGTACCCAATTGCATCGGCGGCTAGGGCCTCAACCACCGGAAAAACCGCTAAGCATCCGTATCCGTCTGGGCAACAACTGCCTGGCCATTTCGGAAATCAACGATCTGGACTTGTTTGCCTGTATCGATGAATTGGCCATCTTCGGAGACCGCTAGAAACTCGCGATCATCCACCAAGATGTTCCCAGCGGGTCGAAGCGGTGATGAGGTGATTCCGATCTTTCCAATCAATTCTTTTTCTTCAGCGGATAATTGTTTCGGAATGTCGGGTCGAACGCTGGGCGAAAGGATGAGCTCGGGGAATCCAAACGCCCAATCAATTAATAGAAACGCGGCCACTCCAAACGGAACAGCAACCCCACCTCCAGCTCCTTGACCGAATAGAATCTCCAGAACAATTCCACCTGCGATAGATAGGAGTAGGATGGCCCAGACGCCAAGATTCAACATCCAGTAAATTAGCAAAACGGTGACAAAAAAGACTGCGATCCGAAACCGAGCCTGGGGTAGGCGTGACGCAAGATCCACATTCAGATCTTCACTTTTGGTATTTACCCGATAATGGGCTGCTAAAATGAATCCGCCAGCAAGGACTGCCGTGAGCGGGATATCAATCATCGGTTGAAACGGAAATCGGTACATCGAAGCGGTTTCGTTTAAGATTTTGTGGCGGCAAATTATCAGGTATCGAATTCTTCTTCGAGTTCCAACACTAACTCGATCGTATCCAATGAATCAGCACCGATTTCGTTGATCAATCGAGGATTGTTGATGATTCGACTTCGGGGAACGTTTAACTGTTCGGAGATTCTACTGAGGATTCGATCATGAAGATCCATTTGGTCATGCCGGGGAAAAATTCGAAATCCTCCTGCTGATTTGAAAAACCAGATAAGTTGACCGCAGCGAGGGCAAGTTGCATCGCCAAAAAATATGGACGGTTCCAAGC
>JBCCSJ010000292.1:0-7252 GCA_039200505.1 Planctomycetota bacterium
ATCCGCCATTGAAACACTTAACGAAGACGTCCGAAACCGATCCTACACGATTGAGCGACTGGAATCTGACAACGAACAGTTGTTGTCTCAACTGGAAGAACTTCAGGACGAATTGAATCAATCCACTGCAGACGCAGTCGAAGAAATTCAACAACTCGAGTCCAAAATAGTCGAGCAAGCCGAACAAATTCAGTGTTTGTCCGACCGAGTCGAAGGTCAGATCGCGGAAATCAAATCGAAAGATGGAAAACTTGCCGAGCTAGATGCAGGATTGCAACAAAAGCTAGATCGAATCAGCTTGATTGATGAGCGCGTAAGTTCGATTGGAATCGAAAAAGATCAGCTTTTGAGTCAATTGCAGGATCAAGGGCTGGAACGCGACCAATTGCAAGCCAAACTCGATTCTGCCGCAAGGGATCGACACCAACTTCAAACGCAACTATCGGAATCTGAGTCCGGGCGGACTCAATTAACGGAAAAACTAGATGCTGCTGAGTCCGGGCGGACTCAATTAATGGAAAAATTAGAAGCTGCCGAGTCCGGGCGGACTCAGTTAATGGAAAAATTAGAAGCTGCCGAGTCCGGGCGGACTCAGTTAATGGAAAAATTAGAAACTGCCGAGTCCGGGCGGACTCAGTTAATGGAAAAATTGAAAATTTCCGAGTCCGAACGGACTCAACTATTAGAAGAATTGGAAAATGCAGAGTCCGAACGTGATCAAATGCAGACCCAATTTACTGGGTTGGAATCTGAGCGAGATTTGTTGATTGATGAACTAAAGAGTATTAATTCGGAACGTGATAACTTGCTCATCGAATTGAGCAACAAGGAAGCGGCCTTGGTAGCCATGTCGGACGGAAGAAACTTGGCAGAGCAAAAAGCGGTTCGACTGGAAACCGACGCAAAGGGTAAACTCGATTTGGCAGAAGATCGGCTGTCTGGTATCAAATCCCAGTTCGAAATAGAAATTGAAAACCTTTCCAACGAGATCAAATCACAAAGTATCACATTGGAAGAATCCGAGAACCTGGTAACATCTTACCGAGCAAAAGTTGAGTCGCTGGAAAGAGAATTAGGAGCCTCGGCGGGACGTGCAGACGAACTGGAATCTCAGTTGAATCTGCTGAACCATCAGTTAGAAGATCTCGGACAAATGGATGCCAGAGTTGGGGAACTTAAACACCTTCTCGATCAAAAAGACCGAGATGATATGATCGCAAACTCGGAGCTGAAAACGCTCCGTGATCAATATGCAACCGCCCTTCAAAAGCAATCCGATCTGCGTTCCCAGGTGGCCTCACTTACCCAGGAAAAACAAACAGCACACCAGCACCACAGCCATCAAAACACCGAGATTCGATTATTGAAAATGAAACTCAAAGCGAGCGAAGAAACGATTCGAAAACTTCGTCGCGAAAGAACCAGCGTATTGGCTCGATTAGCAAATTATCGATCCATCGCCGAACCTGATTCTAATGTCATTTCATTTACTCAGGCACTTGCTATGCGAGAAAGAAAAGCAACGGAATATGATTCGGAATACGGCGGACGCATGATCCGACACGATGCCAGGGGAATGATCTATACCGAATCACCTGACAAACGGGATGACCTAAAACTAATTTCTGGTATAGCCGAAGTTCTTGAAGCAAGGCTCAATGACTACGGAGTTTACACCTTTCGGCAAATCATGGAGTGGGCTCCGACGCAAGTCGAAGAATTTAGCCGGTTATTGGCATTTCGAGATCGAATCCAGAGAGATGATTGGGTAAGCCAGGCTCAAATTCTGTACGCCCGCAAGAACTCGCAACACGCGGCCTAACATCGTTTGTCCAGCACGCGAACTCTTGTTTGAATTGGGCTTTAAGATCGAATCCATGGCTTAACGACAGATAAAATCTCATTAATATGAGTTTGTGTTGTCGTTTTCATTTTTGGTATACTGGGGGGTAGAAGCCGCCTACTTCCCAGAATGCCGATGTGATGCGATTGCCTCAAACAGAATTCGGATTCCTTGTCAATCGAACGGCGATTTTTCTAGATCAAGCTGTCGCCATCGTATCCGCATTCGTTTTCGTTTTCTTTGTTACCCTTTCAACCTGCGATGCACAAACCGATAACTTTTCGCCAGCGGAAATCGAATTCTTCGAATCAAAAATTCGCCCACTGTTGGTTGAACACTGTCTCGACTGTCACGGGGCGAACGCGGCAAGAGTAAGAGGCGGTCTTCGGCTGACGTCTCGAAAAGAGATGCTCAAAGGTGGCGATTCCGGGCCAGCCATCGTTCTAGGCAACCTGGATGAATCCTTGTTAATTGAAAGCATCCGTTACGACGGATTCGAAATGCCTCCGAAGGGAAAATTGTCACCAGAAGAAATCGAGGCGTTCGAAAAATGGGTATCTATGGGTGCTCCCGATCCACGGACTGCTTCGTCGGCCCCCATCTTCAAGGCGCCCACGATCCGTGAAGGTAAAAAGTTTTGGGCTTTTCAGCCTCCTCAAAATCATCAACCTCCCGTCGTTGCAAACACCCATTGGCCGACGTCAGACATCGATCGGTTTGTGTTAGCCAAGTTGGAAGAGAACGGGATCCAGCCCATTCACGATGCTGATCGCCAGACTCTCATCCGACGGATTTATTTGACGCTAGTCGGACTTCCACCAGAACCGGAAAAGATCGATTCTTGGGTGTCCGATCCGAGGGAGACATCGGTGATGATTGGTGACTTGGTCGATGAATTGCTTTCCCATTCCCAGTTTGGAGAACGTTGGGGTCGACATTGGCTCGACGTTGCCAGATTTGCCGAGAGCAGCGGGGGCGGCAGAAGCCTCATGTTTCCGCACGCCTGGCGGTACCGAGACTATGTGATCCGATCTTTTAACGAAGACAAACCATTCGACCAATTCGTCACCGAACAGATTGCCGGTGACCTTCTAAGTTCGGAATCTGAGGATCAAAGAAATCAACAACTGATTGCAACTGGGTTTCTTGCGTTGGGTCCAACCAATTATGAACAGCAAGATAAAGAACTGCTCAAAATGGAAGTGATCGACGAGCAAATTGACACCATCGGAAAGGCCTTTCTTGGATTAACCATTGGCTGTGCTCGTTGTCATGATCACAAATTCGATCCTATCCCAACGTCGGATTATTATGCTTTGGCCGGAATTTTCGGAAGCACTCAGTCGCTGGTCAACAACAACGTTTCCAAATATGTAGTCCGTAATCTTGTAGATTCCAAATTAGAATCCAGAATCAATACCCATCGCTCAAAAGTCGAACGAATATCGGGCGAATTAAACCAAATTGAAGAACAACTAAAAAACTTGGGGATTCAGGTCACGCCAAAATCTTCAGCTCCAAAATCGAAATCCTATCCAATCGACTCCTTTTCTGGGTGGGTTATAGATAACCGTGATGCTAACAAGGTGGGAATCTGGCAATCATCGACTTTCGGATCCCCTTTCATTGGCCAAGATTACATTCACGACAAAAATGAAACCAAGGGAATCAAAAGCGTTACGTTTGTTCACCTGCTTGAAGAAGATGGCGTCTACGAAGTTCAGCTTTCGTATTCAGCCAACGGCAACCGAGCATCTAATGTGCCGGTGACCATCTTTCATCAGGACGGTCAAAGCACCACTTTAGTTGATCAAACCCAACCCACCCCCATTGATGGAGCTTTTATCTCGTTAGGATCTTTTCGGTTTTCTGGGGAAGTAGAAGCCAAAGTTGTAATTAGTAACGAAAAAACGAATGGCCACGTGATCGTCGACTCGATCCGATTTTTGTCACCCCAAGATTCTGCCGTCGCGATCCAAAGCAAAAATCGTCAGCCAGCGGTAGGTCGGATGGGTCAAGGCACCGATGCCAATTTCAACATAACGCTCAATCAATCCGATGTGGAGCATAGTCGTTTGGAGATTGACTCAAAACAGCTGATTCAGCGTTTCAATCGTTTACACTCGGAATTAACAAGCTTAAAAAAATCGCCACCTGGCAAACTGCCGATGACCATGTCGGTCAAAGAAAGTCGGTCTCCCAGCGATGGTCACATCCATATTCGTGGGTCCGCACATCATCTTGGGCCCGTCGTTCCGCGAGGATTTCTTTCTGTCTGTTGTCAGGACAATTTCAAGCCGAACATCAAATCGAACGAAAGCGGCCGGTTGCAGTTAGCACGCTGGATAGCAAATTCCAGGCACCCTCTGACCGCGCGAGTTTACGTAAATCGCGTTTGGAGGCATTTATTTGGGAAAGGTTTGGTCGAGTCCACCGAGAATTTCGGAAAAATGGGACGGCTTCCGACACATCCCAAACTGCTCGATTATCTTGCCCAAAAATTTACTCAGAGCGGATGGTCAACTAAAAAGCTAATCCGTGAAATCATACTCTCTCGTGTTTACGGACTTGATTCAAATGGCATCAGTACTGGCAGTGAAATCGACCCGGAAAACCATTTATTGTGGAAGGCAAATCGAAGGCGAGTTGATGCGGAAGTATTGCGAGATTCTATCCTGCTCATTTCAGGACAATTGGATGATAAACCAGGCGGTCGAACCATTCGCAAACTGACTCAGTATGATCTTGGTTATCAGTTTCAAACGGTTCGCCGCAGCGTCTATGTTCCTGCATTTCGTAATTCAATGCTTGATCTTTTTGAAGTTTTCGATTTCGCAAATCCGAACTTAGTGGTCGGGCACCGTAACAGCAGCACTTTGCCAACCCAGGCACTGTTCATGATGAACAGCTCTTTCGTCATTTCCGCGTCTCAGAAACTGGCCCAACAAATCTTACAAAGTGAAGACTCAAGCCGCAAAGAAAAAATCGAACGACTGTATCTCAAAGTAATTGGAAGAATCCCCGACGCCAACGAAATGGATTTGGCAATCGAATTTTTGGACTCCTTTCAAACACAGTTTGCCCAAGACCAAATTGAAAATGGCTGGGCCAGTTTTTGCCACGCCTTGTTTGCTAGTTTGGAATTTCGTTTTTTTGACTAGGTCGCCCCATGAATCCCAGGAACAATCGGCTAAATTCTCGACGTGAAATGATACGGCGAAGCGCGTGCGGATTCGGTAGTTTAGCGTTGGCGGGTTTGCTAACTGACGAATGTTCTGGGCGGGACGATCGGATTCCCACGACGCTGCAACAACGGGTCCCAATGATTCGCCCCCGTGCCAAGCGAGTCATTTTTATTTTCATGCAGGGTGGCCCCAGTCACGTCGACAGCTTCGACTTCAAACCTGAATTATTGCGCAATGACGGAAAGGAAATTGATTTCGTTGGGGTGCGATTTGGTTCCTTCGGAAAATCTGGACAACGCACCCTGTTAAAGCCATTATGGACATTCAAAAAACACGGAGAATGCGGACAACCTGTTTCGGCTCTATTTCCTCACATGGCGAAACATGTCGACAAGATGTGCATGATTCATTCGATGCACACCGAAGGAGTTGCACACGGCCCCAGTACGCTATTTTTGCATACCGGGGCCACTAACTTGGTGCGTCCATCTATTGGTAGTTGGATCACCTATGGCCTCGGGTCTGTTAATCAAAATGTTCCCGGATTTGTTACGATTCAACCATCTGCCAGTAAGGGCGGTCCACGAAATTACGCCAATGCCTTTCTACCCACGATTTTCCAGGGGACCGCGATTGGCCGAGCGGGACAAAAGGCAAGCTCTGCTCGATTACGCAATATCACTAATCCAGTATTACCCGCAGAGGTTCAAAATCACCAGTTCCATCTGCTCCAAGCGATAAATCGACAACAACTCAATCGTGCTGTCGATGATGAAAGGCTCGAAGCGACGATCGAGTCTTATGAGTTGGCTTATCGGATGCAAAAGAATGCTCCCGAAATCATGGATCTTTCTTCTGAACCCGAGCACACGCTAAGGCTGTACGGGATCGACAATCCAAAAACCGAAGACTTTGGGCGTCAATGTCTGATGGCACGTCGCCTCGCCGAATCCGATGTTCGCTACATCCAAGTCAATTATTCCGACGAGTCCGCCAATCCGCGATGGGATCAACACAGCAATATGAGCAAACACGCGGATCACGCCGAAGCAATTGACAAACCCGTCGCTGGATTACTTGAGGATTTGGACCGGCGAGGACTCCTCGAGGACACCTTGGTTTGGTGGGGCGGTGAGTTCGGAAGAACGCCTTTTGCCCAAGGCAAAGACGGGCGGGATCATAATCCACGCGGATTCACGGTTTGGCTGGCCGGCGGAGGAGTCAAAGCCGGGCTTGCGTACGGTCGTACAGACGACATTGGCCACCACGCCGTTGAGAATAAAGTGCACATGCATGACTTACACGCAACGATTTTGCATTTACTGGGGCTTGATCACGAAAAATTAACCTATCGGCATGCCGGCAGAAATTTTCGATTAACAGATGTCGCAGGGACTGTCGTTACTGACATCATTTCCTAACAAGCTGTCGGTAAATAGCAAAAGTGTCAATTGCCAAGATTTAATTTCCTTTGGTATTGGGCAGACCGCCGCTTTCAAGGTTACGGATCGCTTGAAGCATCCATCAGCGGGGGCGAACCGAATCGCTATACGCTGAAGGAGTTTCCGGATTCGAATTCAAATTCGTTTCCCGGTGAAACTTGCCGGATTGATCCCGCTCACCCAAGTTGTCTGCCCTGATCGAATCGTCAATTCCGAGCGGGTCCATCGAACGCTTGGCGACGGGTCGACTATTGTCAACATCTCCAGCGGCACGTCCTAATGTCAAAAACCAATACATTCCCATGCCGGATAAACCGCCAACCAACCCCAAACAGTATGCTACGATCGGTACAAATCGAATGTAGGCCGAATCGGATGAAAGTTCGCTCGAAAGTTCAAAAGGCGAAAAAGCCAGATAAACTGCGATGTAAACGGAAAATATAAAATGAGCAATTCCAGCAAACATCGCCCCCAAGAAAAAAGATTGCCTTAGGAATTGTCCTGAAATAAGTTCCCGATTTCAGGCTGTTTGGGGTACTGCGGTATAGTTCCACTTTGGCAGGTGTTTGTCGAACTCGATGGTCATTGTTTTCTTGAAATCTTTTGCGTACTTCCTGCCATTTTGATAGACCTTTCGCATTATGCGAACGATCACTTTTAGGCCTTTTGTGGTTTCTGTTTTCTCGATGTAGTGCTGGGCCGTCTCGACACTTTCCAGTGAAACGCCTTTGCAGGCTCGTGTTACATGGGGAAACACGCGGTGCTCGATCGGATTGTATTTG
>JBCCSJ010000293.1:0-7185 GCA_039200505.1 Planctomycetota bacterium
CCTGCCGATCGGACTGGTGATTAAGTATTTCCCGTTGTCGTAATCCTCATCCCCATCGCCAACCAGCGTGATTACTTCTTCGTCGTCTAAATCAACGTCCAAAACTTTCACGGTAGCGCCAAACGCGACTTCGTCCTTGGGAATCTGATCGGGAGATACGATTTGTGCTCTCGACAGTCGAGATTTCAGCTCGTTTATTTTTGCTTGGAGCAAACCTTGCTTCTCTCTTTGAGCGTGATATTCGGCGTTTTCCTTTAAATCACCTTCCGCGCGAGCCTCAGCGATTGCTTCTGCAATGGCGGGCATCTGAACGTTTTCCATATCTTCAATTTCAGCCTTACGTTTGTTGTAAGCTTCCTGCGTCATTGGAACACGTTCGACCATCACTACTCCTCTATAGCTAAATTTACCAAGTCGAATGTCTGTTACTCAAAATTGGACATTCAGAAAAAATTAACGACCTGTTTGTGCAAACAGGTCGTTGGCTCATTATTTCGAAACAAAACTAATCGTTCAACGGTTGTTTTGGCCGAAATTAGCAAAATTTAGGTCGGCTTGAATCTATCAAAATCAAAATTACAACTCGAATTGAACCGTGTGCGAGATGATTCGCCAGATCATGTCAGCAACGGTTTGGTATCCGGTTAGAATTTTCGCTTTGCCAGTAGCACCAACGAATGCCGCCGGTGGAACCGTATCCAGATTGGCCGAAACCAGATACTTGGTACTCCGCGGAATTTCTCGACCGCCCTGCCCCGTTTGAGTGATTATTTTTCCACCGTATCGAGCGGTAACTGACTTGGGTATCTCTTCAAGTTCGTTGGGGGATACGGTTTCAACTTTTGAGCGAAGCTTTTGACCTCGATCAGCGTTGACAATCAGATCAATGTTTTGTCCCGGTTGCACGAACTCAATATCCGATTGGTCTACGACAAGAAATGCGGTCAATCGAATATCATCCGGCAGCACAATCCCAATCTGCGTTCCCTTCTCAAGAGCCGAATGCAAATTTCGTTTTTCAAGCGGACTTCCTTCCCAAGATTGCAAAAACTGATCATCTTTGTTGTGCTTAATTCGGGTTGGCTCTATTAGAATGCCGCTCAATGGGCTCCTAACAATTAATCGATCGAAATCAAGTTGACGATCCTGCAAAGACTGAACCGCGGACGAATATTCGACTTGGGCAACTTCTTTACCTGCACCGAATGCTCGATCGCGTGAAGTGCCATAAACCAAATTATCGTAGTTGACTTTGGCCGCTTCGGCCTGCGTTCTAAGCATTGCCACTTGTTGGTCCAGGTCTCGACTCGCAAGACGCACAATCGGTTGTCCTTGTAGAATCCGCTGATTCGGTTCCACAAAGATTTCTTCGAGAGTACCGGGGACTTCCACGTAGACAACTTCTGCATCTTGGGCCTGCAGATAAAAACTGCACACGATATATCTTGGGATCGGTACCCAGAGTATGCCTGCAGCCAAAACCATCAAGACGGCAAACGATGCACACGCTCGGGAAATTTTCACGGTTCCTAGCCTTCCTGGTGCAGAGAAAAAGAATTGGTAAAGTTTGACCAAGGGTTGACCTACGAGGCCATAGATTGCCGAAATCGCGATCACCTGACCAATCAACTTGAGTCCGTAGGGTTCGAGCAGTCGGTAGACAAACCAGAAAATCGCAAACGTGATTATCCATCGGTAGCAGGCGGCAGCAACAGCGTAAAATCCAAACATCCATCGTGACTTGACCGGTAAAAATGGATCCGGATTCGCATAAATCCCAAGCAGCCATTTTGCTGATGTCCGCTGTAAAATCTTGGTCGCTTTGGATCTTAAATTGGGAATCTCTAAAAGATCCGATAAGACGTAATATCCGTCGTAACGAAGTAGCGGATTGGCGTTGAATAAAACGGTGGTTATGGAAGATACAAAAATAATATTAAATGCTAATTGGTTGACCAATCCCTCAGTAGTGAACCACCAGACAAAGACACAGATTGATGCCAGAACAAGTTCGACGTACATTCCGGCGGCAGCAATCAATGCCCTTTTCCATTTCGATTTTAATAACCATGAATCGCTTACATTGGCGTACAGGCAAGGCATCAATACCAATAGCATGAATCCCATCTCATGGCATTGGCCTCCAAATTTTTTGCAGGCCAATCCGTGGCCAAATTCATGTAAGACCTTAGTGAGCGCCATCACGAGGACTAGCCATAGCCAATTGCTAGACGAAAAAAAAGCTTCGAAAGCCGGTAGTTTATTTTGGAAAGTCTCGAATTGGGCAACGATCAAACTGCCAGCCCCTGCTGCGATTAGCAGGACGGCCAAAAAGGCAGGCCACGTAAAAAACCAACCCAGCCATTGAACGGGTTCATTGAGCAATCGGTCGGGATCAAATCCACGAAAACGGATCGCCAACACATTGGTCCAACTTGCTTTGAGTTCAAGAACTTCCTGCTTCAGTTTCCGTTTTAGAAGTTCTCTTCCTTGCCCGCTTGCTTCGGAAACTAACAGTGAGCTTCGGAAAAGCATCCCAATAAATTGGTAAAGCTCTCGCAGACTGATTTTTTGAGGTGCGAACTGGTAATCAAATTCGCGTTTAATTTCGTCTGGAGTTCGAGTTCCGTCAATCAGTCGTAGCAGGTAGAACTCTTCTTCTTCAAATCGATAATACTTTAGATTCAGCGGATCTTTGACGACCCAGTAATCTCGCCCTTGATAAGTCTGACGTTCAACAATCAGATCTTTTCGGAATTCCAGATACAACCGCCGTTCAACGTCTGCTGATTGCAATTCATTGTTATGACGCACCGGATTGATCGACATTTCCAACCCGGTTACTGGTTAGGTTGTGTTTCAAAACCACTTTCATCCAGCCACTTTTTCCAAACTTTAGCATGGGCATCGGAAGGTAGTTCAATGGTTTGCCATTCTGGACAGCGATATGCCAGATCAAGATGCCCGTCGTGATCAAAAGACTCGACTTCGCAACCGATTAATTTCATGGTGTTGACAATCTTGTTGGCAGCTTTGCGATCGGCCATGTGAACCGTTTTGAACGTTGGCATGCGAAACTTGACGGTGGATTTTTGGGTATTTGACGGAGGATTCACGATGACTGTTTCCAGTCCCCGTGCGGCCATCCAGGTGGACCACTGGTTGACCAATTGGTCGGTAGCAAGGTCGAGCGAAATCCAATTAACGCACCGAAATTTGACATCCACATGATTGCCATGGTTTTCAGATGTCACTTCGCATCCAAGCTTTTTCAGAGTCGCAATCGTGGACTTTGCGTCTTCAGCGTCAGCAGAATGAAACGTCTTCCACGCAGATGCCCGATAGCCAATCTTTTTAAGTGAGTTTGACGCGACAACGACCGTCCCTTGGCTGGATTGATCCTGTTGGGCGAACAGAGTCGCAGGCAGTATCAGCGTTAGGAACACAAAAAGTGAGGCTACGAATTTTAATAACGAATTCATTTGAATCGGATTCCTTTCCATGCAGGTCGAGTGCTTGATCACGGCTTTCATCCGGGATACTTCAGAAGGGTTATTGAGATATCGTCCACGATATTGTGGTCGCCACCTTAGCCAAAACCAAACCGACAATGCTGCAACTAAGGTTGTGACAAAACTCCCATGCAGGGATAGAGAATCCTACCTCCAATTTCAAGTCGGACTTGGGTTTGGGCAACTGCTAGCGTTAAAGATCTTTGGAACAAGTTGTTTCGCTGGGTGAGTTTAACTAGACTCCCGCCAAAATTGTTACAAGCAAAAATCAGAAAGTGATGCGAAAGGGTAGGGCAAAAGAAGTGTTCGAATCAACGGTTTCCGTAGTGGTCCCTATTTACAACGAATTCAAAAATGTGGAACTGCTTTATCACGAATTGGTCGACGTTCTTGAATCGCAATCGCGAATCTTCGAATTGGTGTTGGTCGATGATGGAAGCATTGACGGGACGACCGAACGGCTAAAAGAGATTGCGGAAAACGATGATCGGGTCAAGCTGATACTATTTCGAAAAAACTATGGTCAAACAGCCGCTCTTCAGGCCGGAATCCAAAATTCTTCAGGGCAATTCATTGCTATGTTAGACGGAGACCTACAAAACGACGCCCGAGATTTACCAATGATGTTCGACAAATTGGACGAAGGCTACGATCTCGTTCATGGGTGGCGAAAGAACCGGCAAGACAATCTTGTAAGCCGAAAAATTCCATCAAGAATTGCCAATTGGCTCGTTTCCAAGGTCACCGATTTCCCGATCCATGACCTAGGCTGTACTCTCAAGGTAATCCGGGCCGACGTTGCTCGACAACTCGAACTTTATGGGGAAATGCATCGTTTCATTCCGATTCTGGCCCATCAACTTGGAGCTAAAAGTGTCGAAGTGGTGACGCGTCATCGGGCAAGAAAATTTGGCGAAACCAAATATGGACTGGGAAGAGTCCCTCGCGTAATTCTAGATTTGATCACCGTTAATTTTATGCTGAAGTACTTTTCAAGCCCGATGAAGCTGTTCGGCAAATTGGGAATTTTCGCCTCAATGGTTGGTTCGGGGGCGATCGCGGCAACCGTCTGGATGAAACTAGTCAACGGTATCGACATGACGGGCAATCCGCTGTTGCTACTCGGAATTATCGCTTGGTTATTGGCGGCCCAATTTGTAAGTATCGGCTTGATCGGCGAAGTGTGTGCCCGGATTTACTATCAACCCAATCGGCATACCAACTATCAAGTTCGCGACTTTGTCAACTTCGATACGCCCGACACCATCCCGTTTCGATCCAGGCAAGTTGCGTGAGCCATCGGATGACTTAACCATCCGAGGTCAACCGACTAACCACCAAATTACGATCCGTAGATCAGGCCAAACCGATCGGTCTGCGGGTCATCTGTAGTTTAAACCGGCAGATCCATCATTTTGCGTGCGAAACATTAATGATTCTGTTTTTCTAACTGCAACTTCTGGAATTCATGCACGCGTTGCTGTAGCAGTTCTTTCTCGGCCTGTCTCGCTTTTTTCAGAAGCGTTGCTCTCTCGGCTTCGATCGTCTTTTTCGAAAGCAACGACCTTCGGGGGGGACTGGTAAGGCGCGGAATGGAATTGGAATTAGTCAGATAGGCAACAGGGGACGGCGGACGTTGATCATTGTCTTCAATCTTCAACAAAATTTTATTTCCAGCATATTGAATTTCAACAGATTGCTTTTCAGGATTACATCGGACCTCAAAATTGACCCAATAACTGTATTTTCCAAGGTGGTTGAATGCGATTCTTCCAGTCTTCATTTCGATACCGACCACCTGGATAAACACGCCGCCACGACGCAAATTGCTCGTGACTCGTCGGCTTAAAAAATAGAACGGGCTCATCACTGGTTGGTTTTGCATGATCTGAAAATAATCAAACCGGGCAGGGCGTTCCCATTCGACTTTTTGATGCTTGGGATCAACCAGCAATAAATAACCTTCCCACATTTTGTCGGCGAATTGAATGTATCTGACTTCCGCTTTTAAAAGTGGCAGCGAGATCCGGTTTTCGGTCAGATTACCACGTCGAAAATGAATCAAGTGTTTTCCTTGATAATTCGAAACGGCAATCCCTGTTATTTTTGGACGCATCGGTTTCAATTCAGGAATTTCAATCGGTTCGGATTCAACTCCGGAAACCACGTCTACCACACGATACCGACATCGATCATCCAGAAAAGCGAACTGGTTATCAGCCACCGGCGTACCCAAAGTCGACTCTTCAAACCGTTTGGTCCATACTGGTTTTCCAGTCGTCAAATCAAACAGCATCAACCGCTTGTGATCCCTATCCTCCAGTGGCCCCACTGGTTCTTTCGAGTTGCCTGCAGATCTGATTTTCGCAGAAAGCAAAATTTTCGAGCCAAAATTCTTCCAAATAGATCCCGCTTCGACCGGGACTTTGCAAATTGACAGACTTCTCCCAGTCGCGGTCTCGATGACAAGGGCAGTCCGATCGCGTCCGTTCCAAACGACCACGTGGCGTGCACCTCCAAACACAGTTGATTCCGAGCTATCTACTTTTTTCTGCCACCGGCGTTCACCTGTGTATGCGTCAAGGCAAACCAATTGAGAATTATCGAGGTAACAAACACCATTCAACCCAACACTTCCGATGAGCAGTCGATCTTGAAAATCTCCAATTCCTGACACAATTTCGGTCGTTCCCCAAGTCCGTTTTTGTGAAACCGAAGGCATGTAGGCTACTCCTTTGCCTGTCAGTTTGGTGCTCCACAGATATGGATCTTCGCCCGCAATCAGACGGATCCAATCGAAAGCGAATATTTCTCTGCCAAAATCCATCAATGCAAAATTTTCCCTAACAATTAAACGTCCTTTCCAATATCTGTTGTAGACCGTCAGTACTCGGCTCAATTTTTTTCTTGCCGAAAATCGCCGAAACTCAACGCCGTAAGCATCCTTGACCGACAACTCACCTGTTTGAGGATAAAATTGAAAAGTGTAATCGCGAACTTCAGGATTATCCGTGGATAAAACAATTACGGAATTTCCACTCAGAGGTGTCGAGGCGAGTTCCGTATTTTGAGACTCCTGCAGTTTCACTTCACCTGATTGCCAGATCTCAGTAAGGCTCGTGGGACTGATTGAATCCGGATTATCCGATTCCCAGCTTTCGATTTCTTCTGCGTATTGCTGAGCTACTTTCAGGTCCCTCTTTTTAAACTCAGCCGACATTAGCTTGGCTTGCCTTTGCATTCCGTTCTTGGTAGCAATTTGGAGTTGAAGATTGGCTGCCTTGGTTGCCATTTCTTTATCTTCACTCTGAGTGAGGGATTTTAACAAACTAGATGCACGTAAAAAAGATTCCGCCTGAATTAATTTCATTGCGAGTTGTAAGCAACTTTCTTCGACAACCAAATCAAATCCCAAGGACGTCAAAAACCGAAAGGCTTGATTCGGATTTTTGATTTTTGCAACTAGATTGGCCACACGATTCCGAATCTCAATTTGAGTCGCCGAATCGACCTGCCGAAAAACTTCCCTAATTCGACCGCCAATCCAATCGTCCAACACGATTTCAACGGGATGGTTAGTTTCCTTCGCATTCCCATTAACGACTTGGTCTTTTTGTTCAATCAATTGTTTAGGAATTTCTGAACCCTGAACCGATTCCAGCGTTGCAAAAAG
>JBCCSJ010000294.1:0-7174 GCA_039200505.1 Planctomycetota bacterium
AGGTTTTGAACCGCGAAACGGGAGACACCAATGTCGCTCTTGGAAAGGAATACAATTATTCTTATTCCGACGGGGATATTACTTTTGATTGGTCGGCCGACAGCAACTGGATCATTGCCGACTACGCTCCCCGCGGACGACTATTCATTACTAACATAGGGATTTTTCCCGTCGACGGCTCAAAGTCGCCAGTTGATATTAGCCACTCTGGTTATCAGGATGGTGCCCCTCAATGGAATCAAGGAGGCGACGTTGTCTATTGGGCAAGTGCCAGATATGGCCAGCGGGACCACGGTAGCTGGGGGCGAGAGTTCGACATCATGGCGGCGTTTCTAACTCAGGATGCCTACGACAAATTCACACTGAGTAAAGAAGAGTATGAACTTCTTCAAGAACTGAAAAAGGAAAACCAATCGGACAAAAAGAACAAAGATGAATCCAGTTCTGATCCTGAACCGCTGGAGATCCAATGGGAGGGGCTCGACGATCGAGTGGTCCGGTTGACCCAAAACTCTGCCAACATCACATCGACGTATTTGCTCAAGGATGCCAGTAAGTTGTACTACGTTCGAAGTGATGCCAACGGGTCTGAGTTGTGGGAAAGAGGATTTCGAGATGGCAGTACCAAATTGGTCAAAAAATTTGGTTCAGGTAGCGTTTCAATGGAATTTTCTGCGGATGAGTCGATGGTATTTATTTTGGCCGGTGGGTCGCTCAGTTACGCCAAAGTGGACGCGATAGGGAGTGCAAAACCGGTCGCCTTTGACGCGGTGATGCGCCTTCAACCGGTCGCGGAACGCGAGTACATGTTCGAGCACTCATGGCGTCAAATCAAAGACAAGTTTTATAAATCCGATTTTCACGGCATCGATTGGGATGCCATGAAAGAAGCTTATTCTGCCAAGCTACCGGGAATAGCCAACAATCGGGATTTGGCCAATGTGTTGGCGGAAATGACGGGAGAACTGAACGCGTCTCATATTGGAGTTTCCTATCGACCTGGCTCCAAAAAAAGCAACGATTCGACCGCCGCTTTAGGGGTCATCTTCGACATGTCAGACACGTCGGGCCCACTCAAGATTGCCGAAGTACTTGATAAAAGTCCATTGACCAAAACAAGTAGCCAGATCAAAGCTGGCATGAAAGTTTCAGCGATCGACGGCGTGGAGTTGGACGGGAAAACGAACCTTGCCAGCCTGTTGAATCACAAGGCGGGCAAAAGGATTCGGTTATCTATTTTGCGAGAAGATGGAACACGGTTTGACGAAGTGATGATGCCGATATCCACGGGGGCCCAATCCCAACTAATGTATGAAAGATGGGTCAAAACCCGCCGTGAGCTTGTCGAAAAAATTTCTGAAGGCAGGCTTGGTTACGTCCACATTCGTGGAATGAACGACCCCAGTTTTCGAACCGTGTATTCGGAAGTGTTGGGGCAAAATTTCGAAAAAGAAGCGATCGTAATCGACACCCGCTGGAACGGGGGAGGATGGCTGCACAATGACCTGGCCAAGTTGTTTATGGGTCAAGAATACGTGACGATGCACGTAAGAGGTCGTGAGTATCATGGCGATTCACTGGATCAATGGAATAAACCGTCGATTCTTGTGATGGGGGAAGGGAACTACAGTGACGCTCATGCTTTCCCCTATACTTACAATGTGCTCGGAATTGGCGAGATGGTAGGGATGCCAGTTCCTGGGACGATGACCGCGGTTTGGTGGGAGACATCGTTATCAGGAGATATGAGAGTCGGAGTCCCACAGGTAGGGATGAAGAACACCAAAGGAGAATATCTGGAAAATAACCAAACTGAACCGGATCATTTGGTGAAAAATGACCCTGAGTCCGCCGCTAAAGGACAGGATAAGCAGATCGAGAAAGCGGTTGAGGTGATGCTAAAGGCTCTTGATGAAAAGAAGGACAAGGAGTAGCAGGACCGCAACTAAAGAACGTATTCTCAACGGACACTATTCGGCAAGTTGTTTTTTATAAAAGCGTTTTGTCTTGCATCACCACGACGAAAGCAATGGAACCGTGACACGGTGCTGGCAAATCTTTTGGATTTCGGATGAGGCTACTGGACGACAACCACGTCGGAACCGGTTGCGTTTCCAACCACGTCGACACTTGACGCCTGAGCCTCGAGCCGGGATTGGCCCGCGGTTTGTCCTTGTACAGTGGCGATCCAAATTAACGATTCACCTGCTCTGAGCTCCAACGCCTTTTTGATCGTGTAAAACGGCGCGTCATTATTCTGCAGCCCTAATCTTGATTGGGAACTGTCGAATTGAACTAACGGTATTGAATTGGGCACCAATAAGGTAACCCCTACATCTCGAATGGATTGCTGAAAATTATTGGTCACAGTGATCCGGACTTCGGTTCGTTCGCCGACTCCAATAGTCGGTTTCCCAATTGTTTCGACTCGAACTTCTAGGTTTTGCGTTGCCCCAACACTTGGGTCTCTCAATCCTTGGCCGTCGTCTCCCGGTATTCCGATCGGATCTTCGTTGGAATTTGGGGCACCAGGATTAGGAATGGCTCCATCGGCTGCCACGACCTGAATACCAGTGGATGTAAACGTACTTCCCGCCACCGAATTGATCGTGAATTCGGTGCGGGCATCCGGATCAACTTGAACACCTTCGTACACAACACGAACCAACACGGTTTGGCCGGGTGGAATGGTACCTACATCGATCCACAATTCATCGCCTTTGATCTCCCAAGGCTTATTAGTGTCGGTTGAGAGGATTGATTGCGAATTTCGATTAATCAGCGTGACATCGTTGAGAGTGACGGTTCCGCGATTGGTGACCTCGATATCGACGTTGACTTTTTCCCCGACACGAACCGGCCCGGGACGATTGATCTCGACTGAAAGTGGAGAATTGGGATCGGTCGTTGGAGGACTACTGTCACCTTGGTCGAGCACCTCGACACAACGCCGTTCGGATTGGGTTCGCACATTCCGAGCGGAAACCTCTACGACAAAACACTGCTCTCCCTGTGCCTGAGCATTAAACGTGATGGGAAGGCTTCGGCTTTCACCGAATTGGAGCAGCGGATAGTCAAAGGTGGCAGGATTTTGCTTACCGGGACGAGCGAGGCCCGCATCATGACGAACGGTGATTCGAATATTTTCCAAAGGAGCATTGCACTGGTTTTCGACGTTAATGTTGAACGTCGCATTTTCGCCCAGTCTGACTGAATTTGGACCGTCGATAGAGAACCCGATGCACGGGAGAACAATTTCCGTTTGAGTACAGGCTTCGGTGCGAAGGTCGTCTTCTTGGCTCGAAACCTCGAAGCACATGTTAACGTTGCCACGCTTGCCGGATTTTAATTGAACATCGATCAGTTTAGGCGGCGAATTAGGTGCAATGTCACCCAATGCCCATTGATAGTCGCGACCGTATTCGGTCGGTTTGGGTGTGCTTCCGATGTATTCAACGCCATCGGGTAGATTTCGGGTTCGTACGATGACATTTCGGGCGACCTGATCACCCGGATTAGTGACTTCAATACGATAATTAAACGGAGTGTCGGCATCGGCCTGTTTCGGACCGATTGCTCGAATGGTCAACGCGGGGGCACTCCAGGTGACCGAGGTAATTCCACTTTCTACGATCAATTCTTGTTCACCGAAAACGGGTGGTCTGACAACATCCACGCGAACTTGGGTGGTGCCTGGATCGAATTGGCCGGCGGGCTGGCGAATCTGGACGGTGGCTTGCCCATCTGAATTGGTGGTCGCCTCCGCCTTTTGAGAACCGGCAGGTGCAAATTCAGCAGGTGCCCCTCCGACGATGGAATACCTGACTTCCCACCCTTTTAGCCCCGAGCCATTGGTTCGATTGACGACGGTCGTCAGGGGGAAAACGGTGCCCGCAGTTGCCCGACTGGGAACGGGGATTGACCAATTTCCGTCGACCCAGTGAATCGTGGTTGAACTTCGACGTTTGTCCCAGCCTTGAGCCTTGGGGGCTACTGCCGTGACGTAACTGGTCCCTGGTGATGCGGAAGACACGCTGACAAAAGTTTGTCCTTCGGCGAGTTCAATATCATCGACCGGCGTTGGTGTGCCTCGTGAGAGAACCACTTTTTTAAGCCCCGTTCTCCCCCACGCGTATTGGCCACTGAATTTTTTCGCTGTTGGCGGTATCAAGCGATTAAAGTTTGGATGGTGCATGCCCCCCACTTCGATAAATTCGCCGACGCTGTTGTTGGATAACATCCATTCGAGAGGTTGGTTTTTGACGAAGAAGCCATCTCCTCCGCAAACACCTGCCAATACCACGACTTCACTACCAACAGGAGCAACGATTCTGGACGGAGTCATTATGATTTCGCCAAGTTCACTCGGAGTATCCGCGGAGCCGGGATCAGGAATCAGGTATCTCTTTCGATTTTGGGAAACGAGAGGTGCATCGCAGGGCGGAGGAGTCGGTGGTGCCTGGAACGCAGGTTGATTGGGGGATTGAATCGAATTTGCATTGGGTGCAAGTTGAGGAAACGACGGAGGCTGGAACATGGGATTGACATTCGAGGGTCCTGGACCTGGAACAACGTTTCCACTACCAATGTTTGGCGAAAATGCAGGGTTGTTGGCTTGGCTAGTCAACAGGCCGGTCGAATTGGGGGCCGGCAAAAAGACTCTGCCCCCAGATGGATCGATAGCAGGCAACCGCAGACGCGAACACCCCGTATGAAGAAGGACGAGGATCAGAATGATCCCAGCTTCAAACATCCGTCCGTTTTGGCCTGCCTTTTTCAGCATCTTGTCTCAACCAGTTTGATACGGTCCGCCAACCATTTGCGCGGACGAAACTGTGGAAACGTACCACTGGTCAAAATGAATGATGAATTTTTTACACGTCGATGTTGAGATTTGGCATCAAACCTGAACGATTGTTTCGATTGCAACAGATTCGCAAGAATGTCTGCGGTGTTGAAGAGCCAATGACAGTTGCTGTACCCAAAATCGGAATAACGGATTCTAGATTGACCAGATGGATTGCTAATCACCCGATTCGAATTTTTGTTCAGTCGGTTGTGACGCATCTTTGATGGGAAGGGGATCGACTGGATTCAGTACCGACATGGCAGCGGCCAAAATAAAAGAAGCAATCACAAAAGTAAGGAACCAGTAATAGGGCCACATTTCGACGGGGCGATTTTTATCGACGACTTTCCGCGTCTTAATTCCGACCACCCAAAATGTGATCGCAGTTCCCAAAACGATGGCCACGATATTGGTTAAAAACAATAACGAGGCACCGCAAGCATGTCCCAAATGTCCGAGCGAAAGAGCCAAACCCGACGTTGCAATCGGCGGCACCAGAGCCGCAGCAATGGCGACCCCGGGAATCGCGGAAACGAGATTGGGGCGTCCCATCGCGTAGGCTCCTGCGACCCCGCTTGCCAGGGCAACCACCAGATCCAGCAAATTAGGAAGGTTACGATCTTTCATTTCCGTAGTGATTTGAAAGTGAGGGGCAACCACATTCAGAAACAGACCGACCAGAACTCCGATCCCCAAGGCTACCGTGAATCCCCAAACGACAGACTTAAGGGCACTGCGGATCAACTTTTCATTTCCCTGAACCAGAGCAAATCCCATCCCGACCAGAGGTGTCATTAAAGGGGCAACCAGCATCGCTCCGATGACAACGGCCCCGGAATCTCTGGCCAGACCGAGGGCTGCGATCAAAGTGGACAACGATATCAGTGCAACAAAATCGAAATCGAACTTTGAACTCGATTGGAGTCGCTCTACCAGGGAAACCCGGCTCTCTCGATCAAGTTGCGGAACGTGATTGGATAACCAGTGTCTTAATCCTGCCCAAACTTTGTCCGTCAAAGGGACTGAATCACGTATGGTGGCGACCGATAAATGTCCGGACTTTTCCTGAATCAGGTCCCTCATCACCATCCGAATCGTTTTTGGTTTTCGGCTTCCGATCAAAACCAAATCAAATTGCCTAGGATCGACTTGCAAAATTCCTTCGCGGAATGAGTCGGCCAGTTGAAACTTGGGAATCACTTCGACTTTTTTGGGAACAAGTCTTGCCAACTGTTTGAGATGTTTTTCAGCAATATCGACGGCGACATCATCGTCGTCGGGACGAACATAAACTAGAGTCAGTTTTCCCCCATCTACTTCAGCGGCAAGCTGGCTTCCACGGCGGACAGCCAATTCATCATCAACCGAAGTCTGTCCCTGACAAGCAATCAGTATCTTTTTGGTACCTCCCAGCTCGAGAGGTTTTCCGCGAATGACGGCTACTTCACAGGGAGCGTTTTGAAGCAAGTTATGAGCCCAGCCCGCATCGTCCACTTTGCGACTTTTAGAAACTTCAGAGTCAGGTATCAACAAAAGCTTGACATTGAATTTTCCAAGTTCGTGCGCGAAGGTTTGCTCCGGATTCGGAGAGACCAGTTCCTGAGTTTCGATGACGACTCGGCTGTCGTCGGTCGATTCAGATTCTTTACAAATGTCTGCCCCAACAATTACTTTGTCTGGGTCTTGCCGATCCAGAATTTTAAAAACAGATTGGTAAACGGAATTCCCGCTTGCAAGTTCGCGGGTCAGGCGTTGCCACGATTTTTTTCCTTTCGATTTTTTCGGACACACAATCAATAGTTTGGCTTGGTCAGCACACGCAAACTCCACTCCCCATTGAATCAGGCTGGTTGCATCGGATTCACTGGGAATAAATACTGCGATTGTCATTCAGAGACCAAAACTATGACTGCATCGAAATGGAAGTTAGCGATTGTAACCGAGCGTAAATGAAAATCCACGAAGCCCGAAATCTCCTTGAGGGTCGCCGGCGGTCCCACCCCCGATCCAGGTTGAATAATCGACGCCAACACGACCAAAAAAGCTTCTTTTTTCGGCGATGTTTTTGTTGAACTGAATTCCAGAAAAGAAATCCAAAATGGTCAAAAATTCATTCCCCTGCAGTTGGCTGCTTACGCCGTCTACCGTATTGACGACAAACTGATTTCTGTCGCCGAACATGACAGACGTGCCGAAACTGGTAACGAACTCGATTTTGGTGTGTCCCACAGGTCGAAAATACTCAAAAAGAAACCGGGGACCGTAGGCTTCAATTTCCGAATTGGAGATCAATCTCGCAACAGAGTTACCCTGATTCAAAGTTGC
>JBCCSJ010000295.1:0-7171 GCA_039200505.1 Planctomycetota bacterium
ATGGGAATCTTTATTGGAACGGACGAGGCGGGTTACGGGCCTAACCTTGGCCCACTGACAATTACCGGAACTCGATGGCGAGTGCCTGATATTGCCTGCGATCTGTATGATGAATTAGGTGATGCGGTTTGCCAAACCAAGGCAGGTTCGGGAATTTGGATTGCGGATTCGAAAAGTGTCTATAAACCGAGCGGGAGCATCCAAGCTCTTGAAGAAAATGTCCTCGCCACAATCGGATTTTGTTTTGGGACTTTACCCGAATCGTGGTCTCAGTTGATTGGCATTTTGTCGCCTAGTCTCAAAACAAGTGATTGGCAACAGCAGCCCTGGTTCAATGGAAATGATCCTTGCATTCCAATCTGTGCCAAGTTGAACCGAATCAAGGAAAAATTGAATCGAATCAAAACTGTGGCCCTCAAAACCGAAATCCGTTTGGATGAGGTGGAATGCGTTTGTTTATTTCCGAGTCAATTTAATCGAGCCGTTTCGCAAGATGGAAACAAGGCAACCGTTTTGTCTCGCGAAACGTTAGGAATTATCAGGCGATTGATGGGCCAGCATGTGACTGAAGAAACTCGGATCGAGTGTGATAAACATGGTGGTCGCAGCAAGTACAACGCATTGATCCAGCAGTGGATCACTGAAAACTTTGTACTGATTCAAGCGGAAGGGCTTGAAGAAAGCCGGTACCAATTTGAAGAGAACGGCAATTCAGTCACGATGCGATTTGGGGCCCGAGGGGAATCGTTTCTGCCTACCGCACTCGCATCGATGGTTTCCAAATACGTAAGAGAGATCTGGATGTCGATGTGGAACGACTATTGGCAAATCCAGATTCCTGGAATTCGACCGACTAAAGGGTATCCCGTCGATGCCAAGCGATTCAGATCCCAAATTATTGCAAAATGCGATGAGCTTGAGATCGGCGAATCTCTGTTTTGGCGTTCTCGCTAACCAATGACTGAAAGTCTGGTCTGCCGATCAAAGGACTGGACAGTTTGAGGGACGGCAGAGATTGGGACTTCGTTTTTGTGAGTTTCGTTTTTAGCTTTATTGCACGGATGCCACATTACCAATCTTGGATTTTCAATCCAATGTCCGTACAAGCCACACGATTGACACTGACACGTATGGCTGTCGATCCACCGAACCGACTGATGGCGACAACGATAATCTGAAGAGGTCATGTGGGTTCCTTAAATTAAAATCCACTAGTGTTTGAAAACGGTTTCCGAAATTAAATCCAAGTCCCATGAATCAATAGTGTGAGAAACTCGGACATCATTTGGTTTGAGCAAGATCAATATCGAGGACAACTTGACACCTAAGGTCATCTTTGAATCGCAGACAAAAAGTAGCGACTATAACTGCTAAGGTATGACGATTAGGGATTTGGTATCGCCCTTTTTTGTGTGATTGCTGGCCATTTCAATTCTTCCAATCCATAATCGAAACTACTTCAATCAAACGTTTTTAACGAAAGCCAGACGATGATTCGCGATTTTTTTGAATTCGGGCCAATGGCGAAACACAACCTCATTGCCAAAATTTTTGTGTTTGTAGTTTTTTTGGTAAACGCGAACTCGATTCTTGCTCATGATCCAGCCAAAGACATGCACGATTCTGCGGTCTTGTTTTTAAAAGCTCTAAACGAAGAACAAAAAAGCCAGATCACATTCGAATTCGAAGACGTTCTTCGCAAAGACTGGCAGTTCATCCCAATGGAACGCAAAGGTCTCAATCTTAAATCGATGAAACCGCACCAACGACACCTTGCGATGTCGTTCTTGCAATCCGCGTTAAGCCATCGGGGTTTTTCGACCAGCTTGCAAATTATGGCTTTGGAACAGGTTCTGCATGAAATGGAAAACTTTGCCCCGAAACGAGATCCTTCCAAATACCACTTTTTTATTTTCGGCGAACCATCGCTCAAGACTTCCTGGTCATGGCGGATCGAAGGGCATCATCTTTCGATTAGCTTTACAATCGTCGAAGGTCAAACAGTCGTGACAACTCCTGCGTTTTTTGGGACCAATCCTGCCGAAGTCCTAGCTGGGAATCTGAAAGGACTACGAGCACTAGGAGATGAAGAGGACTTGGGGCGAGCACTTGTAAAGTCTTTGACAATTGACCAGAAGAGATTGGCTATCTTGGAGGGGCAGGCACCCAAAGATGTAATTAACGGGCCCGGCAAAGTGGCGACCCAATTGGAGCCGCTTGGAATTTCTGCAAAACTGATGACGGCTGAACAGCAAAAACTGCTTCGCAAGCTGATTGCTGTGTACCTCGGAAAGTTTCGAGCCGACCTTGCTAGTAAGCACTTAGACCAAATCGATACTGACGGGATCGAAAATTTACATTTTGCCTGGATCGGAAAAATTAAGCCGGGCAAACCCCATTATTATCGAGTCCAAGGCTTGCGTTTTTTGATGGAATACGACAACACTCAAAACAACGCGAATCATGTGCACACCGTTTGGCGTGATCTGAAAAATGACTTTGGCGAAAACATGTTAAAGAAGCATTATCAGGAAGTACCTCATCAATAAGGATCATTCGACTGGATGTTCGAACAGGATCCTTTTCTTGCCACAAAAGAAATCGAAGGAAATGAGCGATGTTGTATTGTGCAATAAACAAGAATTTAACGAAACATTGCCGTTACTCGACATTGTTGTTTCTTTTCACTTTGCTACCCGCCCATTGGCTGGTGGCTCAAACGGATTTTCATCGGTCGGCGGCAGTCGACCAAGCAATACAGGCAGAAATGAAACGCCAAAATGTTGTTGGTGCTGCAGTCGCGGTCATTTCGAATTCAAAAGTCGTCTATCAAAAAGGTTATGGTTTCGCCAACCTAAGAGATCGAACTCCGGTGACCGTCGATTCCGTCTTCAATTGGGCTTCGAATTCAAAACCGGTCATGGCAATTTTGGCTTTGCAACTTGTGCAGGACGGGAAACTCGATTTGGACGCGCCGATTCGAAATTATCTACCCGAAATTGGCGACCAATTTGCTGAAATTTCAACCCGTCACTTGCTGTGCCATCAAAGCGGAATCCCCCATTATTCCAATGGAAGAATTGTCGCTTCTGGCAAACGTGCAAAACCGGAAGCTGAGTTGGACCCCAGGGAATCGCTTAAACGGTTTGGAAAGTCGGAGTTGCTGTTTGAGCCGGGAGCGAAAACAAGCTATTCCTCTTACGCCTATGTGTTATTGTCCGCGGTCGTACAAGCTGCCGGCAAACAGGAAATCGCATCCCAATTATCGGAACGGATCACGGGGCGACTTAAAATGGATTCATTTCAATTGGATGTCCCCTTCGACGGTCAACCGAATTGGGTCACCGGTTATCGGATGCTGCTAGGGATTGTGGCTCCAGTTCCTGATTACTCTCATGCTTGGAAACATGGTGCTGGCGGATATAAGTCAAATATTGGTGACTTCTCCAAATTCGCGCTGGCACTTTCAAATCAAAGTTTGATTGATGCTGACACGACAAAAAAGATGTGGACTAACCAGACCGAATCTGGCGGTGAGAAATCTGAATATGGCTTGGGCGTTGCAGTCAGTGGACAGAATGATACCCTCAAAGTAACTCATAACGGTTCACAAGACGAAACCCGGACTCGGATGGTGATTTATCCCAATCGCAAAAGAGGAGTCGTGTTCATGAGTAACACAACGGGGATTGATCCGGTTCGATTTACAACGGCGGTCTACTCGGCGTTGGAGGACTGATAATCTGGATTTAAGTCAAACCAGACATCGATCGCTTCACCATTCGGTGGATTGATCAGTTCCAGCTTTTTAAGATATTTTGCCGCCCTTTGGAATTCTTTTTTCTGATAGGCAAAATTCGTATTCCATTTCGTAAGTGCGAACCACTTTTTGACTTCGTCGATTTTTAATTGATACCGCTTGGCGATGGATTTGCATGCCTCGGGATCTTGCATCAAATGTTGGCATTGCTGATTGACGACTTCGAGTATTTTTTTGATGGTTTGATGTTGCGATTCGAGCAATTCTAACCGGACGCACACGACAAACGCGGGCCACAGGGTAAGGCGGTCGTCAAGTCGCCTAAATTCCCCGGAATCGACCATTGGTGCCGTTGTGAACCGTTCCCAAAAAAAGGTGTCGGCTAAACCGCTGCGTAAAGCTTCGCGAGCTCCCTGCAAATTTTTCACTTTGTGAAATTGAAGCACATCACTTTCCCACCCACGTTCTGCGGCATCGACGATAGCCATCAGGTGAGATCCCGATCCAAACCGACTGATCGCATAAGTCGATCCACGAATTTCATCGATAGATGCAATTGAGCTATCGGCGGCAACATGGATCCCCCAAATCAACGAAGACTCAACGTAGGTTTTCACAATTCGACAGGGCGATCCGTTTAGGATTTTTGCAATCCCGCCTTCAGTAAGAACAATCGCGACGTCCAGTTTTTTTTCGTCCAAGGCTTTCATCATCTGCCCCGTTCCACCGGGCATGGTTTGAAACGTGACATCGATGCCGATCGAATCGAATTTGCCTTGCTCGATCGCTTGCAGCCAAGGAAAATTAAAATGCTCTGGGACACCACCGACGACCACCGTTTGCGTTTCGCGATTCGTGTTCATGGTTTGGTAAGTGAAATGGTCAGGGGGAAGATTTTGTGACGTTGGCGTCTCTAATTTTTTTAGCGTTGTCAAAAAATTCGAGCAGCCCTTGGGCATCCGAATTTTGGATCAAGTTCTTCAAACCTTCAAGATTGTTTTGAAATGAATGAACGCAATCAAGAATGGCTTGCCTGTTTTCAAGACAGATATCTCGCCACATTACAGGGTCGCTTGATGCCGTCCTCGACGAATCCCGAAATCCACCTGCTGCAAACCTAAAGATTTCGTGGACATAATCTGCTTTTGAGATGGTATCGACCAGAGAATAGGCCACGACATGGGGTAAATGGCTAGTCGCTGCTAGAACAAGATCGTGTTGTTCAACGTCCAATTGAGTCACTTCAGCCCCTGTAGCTGCCCACATCTGACTCACTTTGGAGATTGCCAGTTCAGAAGTCGAATCGACAGGTGTTAAAATGACTTTGTGGTCGACAAAAAGATTGGCGAGTGCTGCCGATACACCGCTTTTTTCTCGTCCCGCGATTGGGTGGCCGGGAACAAAAAATTGAGGGACATACCCAAACGCACCGATGGCGGATTCAATCACGCTTTGTTTGGAACTACCGGCATCTGTAACAATCGCATCGACGGCCAAAGCGTCTTTGATCGAATTCATAACTCCTTGCATCGCTCTTAATGGCGTTGCCAAGAAAATCATATCGGCGTCTTTAGCCGCCTCTTCAGGATCCAGACAATATGAATCGATGACACCCAGTTCAACTGCTTTTTTTAGATGATCGGAATTTCGACTGCAGCCAACAATTTCATCACAATATTGTTTCTGCTTTAACGCCAGCGCGAGTGATCCTCCGATTAGTCCAACGCCAAAGATTGCAAGCTTTTTGATCATTGCGGCATTCTAAAACCGGCGAATCCATTTGAATAGAGTCGATTAGATTGCGCTAGTTTTTGCTTGCTTTTCGCCATTCTTGTTTTTGAAAAAACTTTTCATCGTAGTTACCTGCAATGACGAATAACATGATCCCGCAGGCAGCAACCGCGATCGCAGCAAATTTCATATACTTGTCGACCCCGTAGCCGTATTCGTTAAGGATAAACAGGGCGGGGCAAGTGAAAACTGCGGCCATGGCGAACATCCGAATCAAGTCGCCTATTTTCGAATGGGAATAAAATTCTTTGACTTGTTCAATATCGTTTTCATCGGTGGGGCCAGCACCGACAATCCGCCGGAAGTAGGAGTTGTTGGACCAGATCAAACCGGCTGCCAACGCGGTCATAATTCCGGCAACCGTCCCTGGATTCGCTGGGGTAAGATTCAGTCCCTTGGCAATAAACACCAGCGGAATGGCTACCGTGACCAACATTGCAAACAAGTAGTATAAATAGCCTAAAACAGATCCGATGGCATTGGTCTTGATCACCGCGCCCATCGCTAATTGCTCAGCAACCTCTTGCTTCCTCATTTCGACTGCCTTGGCCGATCGGATTTCACACCCTCCCATCGCCCCCCAGCTACGAATTCGAATACGTCTTCCATTAGGTTGTGATGGAGAGTTGACTTTGTTTTCGGTCGCCCCCATCAGAATGAAACCATCACAATCGACGTGGGCTCCACGAGGAACGATGATTTCGGTTCCTCCCATTAATGTAAAACAAGTCAAGTCAACGTTTTCGACGTCGACGTTTGTCAAATCGAGGCAAGATGCACCCATCATTGTGAAAACCAATTGAGGATCTCCCGGGGTCCAAGTCCCTTTCCTCTCTTGTCCACTCATAATGGAAAATAGGCATCGTGTCCCCCTTGGTTCATCGGACGGATGGGACGCTTTGACAGGTGCGACGGGAGGCGGGCTTTTGACCGGCGGGCTTGGCACATATTCGGCGGGCCGTGCAGTATACTGTGCCTGAAGATTGGTTTTAAATTCGCTGACTGTTTGAAATCGACGTTCCGGTTCTCTTTCAAGTGCTTTCATGACTGCTTCGTCCAATTGCTCAGAAACAGCGGACTTGCTCGATGGAGGCTGGAAACGACCTAGCGGTAATTCACCGGTCAGCAACTCGTAAATTACGACTCCTAACGAGTAAATGTCGGCGCGATGATCGACTTCGGTGGGTCGTTCCCGTTGTTCAGGTGCCATGTAATTCAAAGTACCCATGATTTGCTGTGTGCGTGTCAGCGTTGCAACGACTGGATTGTTCGTCATTTTGGCCAATCCAAAATCAGCAATCTTGACGCGTCCATCGGTGTCGATCAGCAAGTTTTCTGGCTTGATATCCCGATGGATCACACCTTTGTCATGAGCGTACTGAAGTGCGTCACAAAGCTGGGGCACCAGTTGTAAAGCCATTTCAGGGCTTAATTTTTCTTCCGTTGTCAGTTGCCGAAGATTGACACCTTCTACAAATTCCATCGTTAAAAAATGAAAATTTTCTCGGCTTCCAAAATCGTAAACGGTGACCACGTTTGGATGATTAAGTCGACCGAGAGCTTGTGCTTCTCGTTCGAATCGTGCTGCAAATTCTGGGTCTTCAGGGCGATAAAGAAAAA
>JBCCSJ010000296.1:0-7163 GCA_039200505.1 Planctomycetota bacterium
AAACCTGAAGTTCATCCCTGCCGGCAAGAAAAGCAATCTTTTCTCCGTCTGGTGAATACACTGGCTGAAAGCTTTCTGTTTCGGCGGAGTAAATCTCTTTTTCTTCCATCTTGGTGGCGGTGAAAAAGTATTTTTCTCGCTTGTCCGAAAGCGTGGTTTCAAACAATTTCCATTTACCATCTCTTTCACCCGAATAAAGCAACGTTCGTCCATCTTTGTGGAATGAAACACTTCGTTCTTGTTGAGGCGTATTGGTCACCCGAACGGTAGTCCGAAAATCGCGACTGGTGACAAAGACTTCCCCTCGCGAAATCATTGCGATCTCTTTTCCGTTAGGGGAAACAGCGAACTCCGAAATTCCGTTCAGTTGATGATTGAGGTAATCATTGACTTGGGCATCCATCCCAAACTCAATTTCCACCAAAACAGCATCTTTTTCAGGCTGCATGACATAAATATCGCCATGCTGGGTGTAGCAAACTGTGCCTTCATTGGCGACCGATAAGTTTCGCACGGGATGCGTTTTATATTCAGTCAGTTGTTTTTGGTTTTTACCTTGTTTGTCCATCGACCAAACATTGAAGACTCCGGTTTCCTGTTCAGACAGGTAATAAATTTTTCCGTCAGGACCAAAGAAAGGATCGTGATCACCACCTTCGAATTCTGTAAGCTGCGTGTGTTGGCCTGATTCCAGGTCCATGACCCAAATGTCTCGGGCAAATGCTGATGTGTCGTGCTTCCGAAATTCGTTTTCGTAAGACTTTTCATCTCGATAGGCAATCTGTTTTCCGTCGGAGCTATATCTAGCTTCGGAAGCTGGGATGGTCGAAACCATTCTTGGAGTGCCCCCGTCGATTGACACGCTGTATAGTTCAGCGAGCCTTCCAGTGGGGAAAAGGCTGGTTTCTGCGGAATCCGTTCGAGCGGAACCGAATAGAATCGATTTGCCATCGGTACTAAAATCGCTGGGAATATCGTTGGCACTATGATGGGTCAGACGAACCGCTTTGCCGCCCCCGATTGGCATTTTGTAAATATCAAGATTGCCACTGCGGTCACTTGCAAAAGCTACCTGTTTTCCATCGGCACTAAGAATCGGATAGCCATCCCAGGCAGAATGCGAAGTCAGCGGTCGGGCTAAGCCACCCGAAGTCGCAACGGTAAAAATATCGCCATGATGACTAAACAGGATCGTTTTTCCGTCACTGGAAATTGTCGCATGACGGAACCAGTTGGCTGAATCATCGGCGTATATGAATCCGCTCGACCCAACAAACGATGCAATCAATAAAAACAGAAAGTATTTCATAAGTGGAATCCAGTTTTATCGTTTTTATGTTCGATCCAAGTTTAGTTTACCGAGGGATTAATTTTAGACCCGCAACGCAGAAACCCAACTTTTTCGAATTTATAACCCCCGCCAGACAAACGCTGTCCTCGATATGTATCGTATGCATCAATTTTGGGTCTCAAATTCATGCAATAGAGCCAACTGGCTATCAAAAAAAAAATAGACCGTTGAGTGACTCAACGGCCTATTCTAGTTTTCGTTTGAAATGATGATTGGCCCTGAATTGCCATCCAATTCAATTAGGTCAACAAAATCCTTGGCTGGCGTTATCGGTTGGCTTGCACTTGAGTTTTAGTTTCTGCCACGTCCAGCCCATGATCGGATCATGTTATGCTTAACAAGAACGAAGCCTTGCATCACCACACTTGCTATGCGAAACACCACTGATGGAGTCAAATCCACTAACCATCGGATCCGGGACGCTTGGGCCGACTACCGCCACCTCGACCGCCACGGCCACCACCTCCGAAGCCACCTTCACCACCACGGCCACCGCGACCTCCACCACCGAAGCCACCTTCACCGCCACGGCCACCGCGCCCCCCCATCATGGACGACATATCGGGTGTTAGCTCTTCTGCTGAAAGGACTCCGTCACCGTTTTTATCCAAAGTCTTCAAAGCCGCGACCGCACCTTCGATTTCTTCGGCCGAAAGCTCACCGTTTGCATCTTTATCAATCGCCTTCATAAAAGGCATCATCGACACCAATCGAGATCCCATTCCACCTCGGCCTCCAGATCCGCCAGGACCACCCGGGCCTCCGGGGCCACCAGATCCACCTCGTCCTCCATCGCCGCCGCGACCTCCACGACCTCTTTCCCCACGACCTCCGTCGCCTCCTCGACCACCCATCCGTTCTTTCATCATCTTGGTAAATTCGTCTTTCGTGACGAATCCGTCTCCGTCGGTGTCGAGTGAATCGAATCGATCGGCCATAGGCCCGGTCATTTCGTCAGCCGAAATTTTGCCGTCTCCATCGGCGTCCATCTGAAAGGCTCGGTCAATAAAGTCTTCCAGGCTGCCACGCTGAGCGTATCCAACATTTGAAAGCATCATCACGGCTGCAAAAGCAAGAAATGCAATTCTCATCTCAATTTCCTTCAGTCTTGAAGAGCAAAAGCTCGGTTTATTCTTTCGTCGCACCAAGCAATTCTGCGTCGAATTCTATTGGCTGGATCTGTAAACCAACCAATCAAAAAAGAGTTCTGCGAATTTTCACAAAAGAAGAAATTCAAATTTAAGAAGAAAATTCAGGACACCTGGTAAACCACTCATTTGGCCGTTTATCCAAATAGTCCATCAGGATGCGGCCTGGAAAATTTCTCCTTTGCCACCAGTCAATTGATCGCCGTGAAAAAGGCGAAGAGGCCCATGCAAAGCGGAAAAATCTGCCGCCCCAACATGCCGTCCAAGAAAACTTGCCAACATTTTTGCGACGGTAAATTCAGCCATGCCGCCAGCCCGAAACGAAGGTGGCAATTCAGTTTTGCGAAAAAGAAAAATTGACCCTCGTTTCATTCCGAGCCCCACGTGATTACCCGCATTGCCAACTACCAGAATACTTCCTGCGACCATGTTCCAACCAATCAAGTCGCCTGCGTTTTGACAAACCACGATGGTCCCGCGTCGCATTTGCTGACCTAAACCTGCCCCGGCTGAACCATGGATCACAATCGTGCCGCGGTTCATCCCCAGATTGGAGCCTGGATAATTTCCACCGACGATATCGCCAGCGTCCCCATCGATTTGAATCCAACCTCCGCTCATTTCGACACCCACAAAATCAGTGGCGTCACCGTGGACCATTAGCCTGCCGCCACTCATTCGACTGCCAGCATGCCTTCCAATGCTTGACTTGGTTTCGATTGTCCCGCCGGTAAGCTTATGCCCAATCCAATGGACATTCTGCAAATGTCCTTCCATGATTAATTTGCTGTCGGCAGAGTCGCCCAAGACTTGAAAAATCGATCCGAGCTCCTCGTTTCGACACCCTACGATGATCGGGAATTTCTCGATTTGTGTTCGAGTTAATTTGGACATCGGTCGGGGCAAAACTCCCCGAACTTGAACAGGAAGTGGCAGTTTTTCGCGACATTCTAAAACAAGCGGCATGGCGAGTCGGGAAGGGTATTTCTGAGAATTGGATTGACCGACATAATAGCACATTCGCGCCTTCATCGCGTTTGCCAATTCCCATCAAAAAAGGCCATCCATTGAATCATTCTCAACGGGATACTCTCGGGGCGGTGGTTCTGTGCGGAGGTAAGAGCCGACGGATGGGGACCGAGAAATCAGAGCTTTTGATCGGCGACCGATCGTTCATGGAAACTATTGTTTCCACACTTTCAAATGTCTGCCAGAGTATTGTGCTGGCCGGCAGCATTGACCTTTCACGACACTCACTCCCTGAATTTTGCATCCAATGCAACGATGAAAATCTCGATTGCGGTCCCCTCGAAGGTGTTCGAATCGGCCTGAAGACACTCGAACCATTCTGCACTCATGCATTTGTAACATGTTGCGATGCACCCTTCATCGAAAGCCAATTGATTCAACATTTGTTCGCAATCCGAAATGGATATTCAGCTGTCATTCCTGTGGATGACCGAAGGATTTTTGGACTCACCGCAATCTACAGGACCGATTGCCACACGTTTTTAGAGAAACAGATCAGGTCAGGTCGACTTAAGGTCAGCGACGTAGTAGTCGAACTTGAAAATGCGATGACGCTATCAACCCAATCACTCGTTCACAATGGGTTTAGTCTCCGATCATTCGAAAACATCAACACACAGCAAGACTACGACAACATTCACCGGCCTTAAATGATCATTCAACCAGAAACGGTTCCTTCATGTTGTCTTCGGGAAAGCGGTCGATTAGAAGCGAAAACGGGTCAACCCCCGCCAAGTCCGGGACTTGGTCGACAACAAAAGTAAACTCCGAAGTAGATTGATCAATCTTGACCCTTTCGCGATAAAGCGTCGCTCCAAATTCACTGTCACCTTCTGGTTTAGCGAACGCACCGATTTCGATCCAATCGTTCACTTCGATTTCACTCTGCTTTCCCTGATCATCGGCTTGAAATTTTCGACATTCCAGATTGACGGTCACTTCAAATTTGCCGTCATCCAGTTTTTTATACTTTGTTTCAGTCGTTCGATTTTCGAACAATGTAATTTTTGCAAACAAGTCGTCTATTAAATAATGAAGTTCAGGGGGTGTTTGATCGCGCAAAGCGTTTACCAGGTCGAGTGACGTCGGAAAGATCTCGTTGTTGTAGGCAAATTTGTCGACTAAAGTTCGTAGCGCTGCATTCACTTTGTCCTCACCGATCATCTCTTTCAACTGGTACATAACAACGCTACCTTTGCGATAGTGGACGTATCCCTGGCTTGCAGCGACTTCTTGAAGCGGACGTTCTTTTAATAATTCGCCGCTTCGAGATTTCAAATAGCTGTCCATTTCATATCGAAGGAATTTTCGCATCATATCCCTTCCGTACTCTTTTTCCATTACCATCAAAGCAGAATACTGAGCCAGCGTTTCTGACAGCAAAGTTGCCCCAAGCATATTCGCACCGGCAACTTGGTGTGCCCACCACTGATGAGCCATCTCATGAGCCACCACGTAGTAGACCATATCGATATCGTTTTCTTCGTCCTTAATGTCGGCAATGAATCCGATGCCTTCGCTATACGGCATGGTTCCCGGAAACGCCTGAGCAAACGATGCTACACGCGGAAACTCAATAATTCTGGCCTGCTTGTGCCGGTAGGGCCCAAATGCTTCTGAATAATATTCAAGCGACTTGGTGATCGATCGAGCCATTTTGTCAACGTTCCAAAAGTGGTCTCGGTGATAGTAAACTTCGACGTCGACACCCTTCCATTTTCCAGCTTTGACCTCATAGTCGGCGGAAATGAACGAGTAAAAATTCAAAGAAGGATGATCCACCTTGTAGTGAAAATAATTCCGTCCATCCTGATTCCACTTTCTTATCAACGATCCAGGAGCGATCGCCATCTGTTCTGCCGAGGTACTGATAACGGTTTCGACGTCGATCCAGTCGTCGATATTGTTCAAGTAAGTTTTGCTTCGCGCAGGCAGGTTGTCCGGATCCAATTCTGGCATCAATTCGACGTCTTCGCCCAGGCCTTGTTCCTTTCGATCATTTTTCCCAGTTAATTCAAATCCTTTGTTATAGCCAAATTGAGGACAAATCGAATTGTTGAAGAAAGTTCCGTTTTGGACGATATCCATCCTGGAAACGGAATTTTCTATCCCTTGGGGAAAATACGAGACTTGGAATTCCATCTCAGAAGTCTGCCCCGCTTCTAATGGCGGATCAACGTTGTAAATTTGGAGATTCAGATCTTCCCGCTGGTCACTTAAGGTAGCATTCGGAATCCGGATCTGAGTCTCGTAGCCTTCGGCAAGATTCAGATAAAGCTTCGAAATCGGATCATCTGACTTGTTCTGGATTGTCGCTTTGGCTCTCAGTTCGAGCCCTCGCCTTTTGGGATAGATGTCGATGTCGTATTTGATTTTGGTCACCGAAGGTTGATCATCATCTTCGATCGATTTGAACTCCTTTTCATAGGATGCCTGGAGCAGTTTTGTTTGCTCCGTCGTCCGAATCTCATTGACAATTGCGGTGTTGTAATACAGCCATCCTCCGACAACCAAAAACGCCGCCCCAAAAGCCAAACTCGGAATTGCACCTCCGTTGACAAATCGACTGGCTGCAATTCCGGTACGCTTGATCGCACCTCGATCCTTTCCTCGCTGCCAAAATAAAATGCCGACGCTTGAAAGCAACAGGCAAAACAACAGCCAGTAGATTCCGAACCAACTCATGTTTGCGGCAAAGGGGGCAAAGCCGAACATGTCGGAGTAAACATGATCGGCGAAACCAGCAAATTGAAACAGATTGCTCTGAAGGTCGAACCAAGTCCATGCAAACACATTCAGAATTACCAGCAAGATGAACAAAAAATATCCGATATATTTATTGGGTGAAACGATGTGACTGAAAAAGGCAAGCACCGTAAAACAGAACATTTCGAGGAAAGCAATTAAAAATAATTCGACGGCATAAACCCCGAACTGGAAATCGGTAAAACCCACCATCGCCTGATTGATCACCCCCATCAACGTTTCCGCAAACAAGACGATCAAAATGACGGTTAGCATCGCCCCAATTTTAGCGGCGTAAGAAATCCAGGTCGGATGCGGCATGGCATCCATGACCTCGTCGAACTTGGCTTCCCTTTCCTTCCACACCAATGCGCCACTATAAAATGTGATCACTGCAATCAGGTAAATAAACAGACTGGCCCGAATCACCTCGATGACCGAATAGGTAACCGGTAATGTGCTTAAACCGAAACCCTGCGAAGCCAGCATTTGAAGGGACGCAAATGTGTCCAACATGCCGGCAAATACGATGACCAAAAATACAGGACTTCTTAATGTCCCCGACAAATCCACTTTGAACTGACTCATCAATTGGCTGAACCTGATTCTCCAACCATGCTCAAAGGTTGCATTGGGTATAGCACCGACGTTGTCAGCGGAAGCGGCATCTACTGCGAGTTTTTGTTTTTTTACTTTTTGGGTACGCTCGGCGAAACTGAATCTCAAACAAGCGTAGCCCAAAACCAATCCACCCACGGAAATCCAGATCGCCCGGTTGAGCAAAATCATTGGATTAAAAAGGGTGATTACTTGAGTATTTCGCTCATCGACCGTCCAGTACTTCGTTTGGACCGAAAACGCGGCTCCGCCAAATGGATCTGCCAATTGCG
>JBCCSJ010000297.1:0-7141 GCA_039200505.1 Planctomycetota bacterium
AACAACAATCTTTGGGAGATCCAGGAAAAACCTTATTCGGGCGACGTCATCAACGGTTACAACGATGGCCCGAACGAATCAGGTGGAAAACTTGGTGGATTCTTTGAATTGGAAACGATCAGTCCAGCACTGGCTTTGGCACCTCAAGACCATTTCACGCATGTTCATCGCACCGTAAGGATGGAAGGCTCCAGAGTTGGACTCAACCAGGTCGCTTCCGCGGTTTTTGGTGTCGATTTAGAAGTCATCGAGTCGCAGCTTCCTTGAAAAAAGATCCAAGGTTGGATTGCAAAACTTGGCTGCGATGATCTGAATCGAAAAATGGATCATGCGGAATTGCCGACGTAAGTTTGAAGGAAGCCCTGAAATTGGCTGGAAATTGGATTCAGACCAGCAGTTTCAACACTGGTTGTCTTGCCAATCGCCGAGACCGCACCTTTGGGATGACTAATTAAATAAAGTGCTATCATCAAAGTCATCTGGTATCGGTCAGCTAAAACCAATTAGGATACCGATTGTGGAATCCGTTTGGACTTGGGTGTCAGGGAAGGAAGCCTGAATCATGGTAAGCCTCAGCGAACTTGCAGATCTTGTTGGTGGGACTCTGATTGGTGATGATTCTTTAATTAGTGGTGCGTCATCGATTCAAAGATCAAAAAAGAACGAAATAACGTTTGTCAGTTCTACGAAATACATTTCCGAATTTTTGGAAAGCGACGCTTGTGCGGCGGTCACTAATCTGGAAGTCGCAGACTGCCCAAAATCCTTGATCAAAGTAGAAAACGTGCTGGATGCATTCGGCAGAGTCGTCGAAGTTTTCCAACCTCAGGTCAAACGCCAAACGATCGGCGTAAGCCCGCAAGCGATCGTCAGTCCATCCGCCGAGATTGCATTGGATGCCTCGGTTTATCCCGGCGCTGTCATTATGGACAACGTCAAAATTGGAAGCGGGACGACCATCTTTCCAAACGTCACGATCATGGAAGGATGTGTGATCGGATCTAACACTCGAATCTTTCCCAATGTGACGCTTTACGAAAATACCAAAATAGGCGATCGAGTCATCGTCCATGCCGGCGCTGTCTTAGGGGCATTTGGATTTGGATACGACTCAAGTTCTGGCGGCCATCGACTTTCCAGCCAGTTAGGCAATGTTGTAATTGAAGATGACGTTGAAATCGGAGCCAATACGACAATTGATCGCGGGACATTCGATTCGACTTGGATTGGAAAGGGCAGCAAGTTGGACAACTTGGTCATGGTGGGGCATAACTGTGAAATCGGAGAGCACAACATGTTTTGTTCGCAAGTCGGAATCGCAGGCAGTTGCAACACCGGCAATTACGTGGTCATGGGAGGCCAGGTAGGTTTGGCAGATCATTTAACGATTTCTGCAAACGTTTCGATAGCAGCAAAATCGGGCTTAATGCATGACGTAGAAAAAGGGGCCAAAATGTTTGGGATTCCAGCTCGCCCTGCCCGCGAACAATTACAACTTGTTGCACTTCAGTCGAAGCTTCCGGACATGAAGAAAACCATTTCCGGGTTGGTCCGCCGCGTAAGCACCCTGGAAAGCCAATTCAAAAGCTCTGAAAATCGAGCAGCTTGAACATCGGGGAATCACCAGTTTTGGAAGATAGAATGGCGGATTCAAGGGCTCAACTTGATCTTGGCTTGGTCGCGGGGTGGGGGAAGTTCCCCGTCATCGTGGCCCAAAAATTGGTCGACCAAGGTGTCCGAGTCCATTGTGCAGCGATTCGTAATCATGCTGACCCCTTTTTAAAAAATATTTGTACCAGTTACAGAGTTTTTGGGATCGGTAGGATGGGAGCCCAGACACGATTTCTTAAACGAGCTGGTGTCCAGCGGGCAACGATGGCGGGAAAAATCTTTAAGACTCTACTTTTCGGCAGAAAGAGGGATTTGTTCCGTCATTTGCCGGATGTAACCTGTTTAAGACATTTTTATGGAAGCTACTTCGCCGGTCAAAAAGATCGACGAGATGACACACTTCTAAATACCGTTATTGAACTTTACCATTCTCGCGGAATCACATTCGCGCCTGCCACCGAGTTTGCACCGGAGCTTTTGGTGAAAGAAAAATTGCTTGCTGGTCAAAACCTGAATGCCGCAGAGTTAAGAGATGTTGAGTTTGGTTGGAAGATGGCCAAAGAAATGGGACGCTTGGACATTGGTCAAACCGTCGTCGTCAAAAATCAAGCAGTCATGGCTGTTGAGGCGATTGAAGGCACCGACCTATGTATTCAGCGGGCCGGAGAACTTTGCCAAGGAGGTTTCACCGTCGTTAAGGTAGCGAAACCGGAACAGGATAGTCGTTTCGATGTTCCCACCATCGGCGTGAATACCATTGAGGCGATCCACCAAGCAGGTGGCGGAATTTTGGCCGTTGAAGCAAACAAGACGATCATCCTCGAAGAAGAAGATGTCATCGAGTCAGCGAATCGGTTAGGCGTTACGGTCTGTTCATTCGATTTTGAAATGACTTTCGGTTGAGTTCCCTCTAGGTTCGTGATGATCGCAATTTTGAGGTGAGCGTTCTAATAAGAGCTTTTTCTTTAAACGATATTAACGCCATGTGAATCGGGCGTAGGAATCGGTTGGCTCGATAGGACCCTGCAGATCGGTGAACTCATGATCGTTGGCCGTAGATCTGTTCGGCTCGTTGAAACTGGATCCATGAAGTCACAATATATTTGTCGTGGCTGATCGGTACCGCCCCCTTGTGAGTGTGGGTAAACCCAGCAGGCGCGATGACCATACGTCCCTGTTTTGGAGAGACTTTTTGGCTTTGATAGTAAAATTCTGTCTCTCCTCCTTCCTCAACTGTATTTAGAAAAAACATAAATAGCAGGACCCGATGCAAAGTTTCGCAATCGGATTCTCGAGGATAAATTTCAGAGTGCCAGTGATGGTATCCACCCGAACCGCGAAGATATTTTTGGAGATTCAAAAATCCGGGACGATAAAGACTGAGAATCACTTGCTTCAACTGATCCGGTGGAATTTGATCAAAGGTATCTGGCGAAACTTCGATGATTTCTCCGGTTTCAAGCCGGATAGTCGGAGCCAATGCTCCGCAAACCAAAAAACGATGATCATTTACATATTGAATTAGATGTTGCAGTGTCACGTTAATAAGAATTTGATTTAGATCGGTCCATTCTTGATATTCTGAAATGCAGCAGTCAACGCTATCCTTTTTTGCTTTGTCGACTCCGGATCCAGTCTTGCCTTGAGAGTGAACTTGCGGGAACGATTCGAACCGTCGGACGAGTTCCACACAAGTTTTTTGGTCCAGGGCATTGTCAAAAATTCCAATGAAATCAGTGTCACGCTTCGGATTTTCATTAGTCATATTTATCTCGACTAGAATTAACAAATCTCAACATATACAGAATTCTGAAACGCAAGATTCCAAATCGACTGAAGCTTAGCAAAATAAGGATCCCCGAAAGGAGATCCTTGCTTTTAAATCAAAAGGCTGCGAATCGCTTTTTGGCCTATCGCATCCTGTCTGCAATTAAGCCCAGTGATGATAGGGATTGCTTTTTATGTTGCAAACAATTCCCAAGGATCGAATTCGCTAAAAATCGAATCTGCTAATGCCAGTCTTCGTTCAAGTTGTTCGATCGCTCGGGGCAAGAATGATTCTGACTCAGTTTGAGCCTCGACCCAATCAAAGTAAGAGCCAAAATTTCCAGATACCAGGACGGAAAATTGGATCCCGACCATGGTTTCCAATGATGATTTTACGGAGATTGGGTCGCGATTGGTTGCTTCAACTTGCTCACCTGTGGTTAACGGGATACCCGGACCATTGGCCGCAAACGAACTGCCATTGGAGGTTCCAACCAAAATGCCGGGCTCTAAGGCCAATACGCCAGCCACTTCGGTTGTGTGAGACAATTCGGAATCTCTGGAAGCTTCCTCTTCTACAAACAGCGTGACACTTGTGGCCGTTTGCGAACGGTGACGCAACGTAGCGGCATCACCGCCGTCGCGAGTTTGCATGTCCGATAAAATGACTGGATTACTGACGCCACCGATGGATCCAAAATTAACAGTCGTGTTGGTGTGCGTGACTGAATTGCCCGTGGTGACTGCATTAAATGAAATATCACCGCTGGTTCCGGTGCCCTGCTCGATTGCAATAAAACCGACCGTTTCCGAGCCATGCACTCCATCGGCAGCCTCTTCTTCATTGAACTGAATCTGAAAATTCGTATTGCTGATATTCCGAACGCGTTCGACAACTGCTGCAGAGTCGTTGTTGGTCATGGTTTGAGCTAGAACTAGCGGTTGACTTGAAAAGCTAGTCGGAAAAGTAACGGTCCGAAAAGATTCGTTGGTTAAAGAGGTTGTTCCAGCGACAATCTGAGTCCCATCAGTCAGCGTATGGGTTCCAGATTCGACTACGAGGTAGCCGATGTTTTCAGTAGTATGGTTGCCGTCGCGATAATCCCATTCCTGGAACCGGATTTGGAAACTGTTGGAAGTAACATTTCGAACCCGCACGACGCCCTGGTGACCGCCATCTCGAGTCGATCCGCCAGCCACGATCACCGGATTGTTAAAGGAAACAGGTAGATTAATTGTTTTCCACTGGTGCGTCACATCGATGGCCGTTCCTGAATAACCTATGTCGCTCGTTTGTGGCGTGGAGATCCAATCCATGGCGGCCCCAAGGTCGAGCACTCCCTGCCCCACCCGGTCGAGATGTTCAGGACGGGCAGTATTTAGAATGGCATCCTTGATTTCCAGGTAATCCAAACTGGGATCTTCCGCCCAAAGAAGAGCCGCAGCACCGGCAACATGAGGTGCTGCCATCGAGGTTCCAGATAGATAGACGTATCCGCTGTTAGTGTAAGTGCTGGCGATTTGAGTTCCCGGCGCGGCAATTTGAACCGATTCATCTCCCCAGTGAGAATAGCTTGCAAAGGAACCATCTGAATCAATCGCGGCGACCGTGATTACGTTGTCGTGGACTTTACTGTATTCGGCTGGCCAAGAGTTAAAATTACCGTCAACGTCCGAGGCTGGAATCCCGGACCGCGAGTTTCCGGCAGCGACAATGTAGAGTACTCCCGCATCTTTGGCCCTGCCAATCGCATCGGAGATTGCCTGGCTGCCACCGACGTTGTTGCCGGCGTATCCGTAGCTGTTATTGGTAATCTTGGCTCCGTTTTCAGTAGCGTAATCAATTGCGCGGGCGACGTCCGCATTGCTACCTGTTCCAATTACTTTTAAAGACATCAGGCTGGCATCCCAACCTACTCCGGCAACCCCCGAAGAGTTGTTCCCCTGGGCTCCAATGATTCCGGCGACGTGAGTTCCATGCCCGTTGTCATCTTGTGGGTCATTGTCATCGTTGTCAAAGTCGTAGCCGTAGAAATCGTCCACGTAGCCGTTGTTGTCATCATCAATTCCATTGTTAGGAATCTCTGCGGAATTGGTCCATATATTGTCGGCCAGATCCGGATGGTTGTATTGCACCCCCGAATCGATCACACCGACGATGATGGACGAACTATCGGTTCTTGTGTCCCATGCCGATGGTGCATCAATGTTCGATAGTCCCCATTGCAGATTGTAAAACTGATCATTGGGAGTTGCGGCCGACTCGAGCACATAATTCGGTTCGGCATAATCGACAAATTCCAGTGAGTTGTAATAGTCAACCAGCCCAGGGACATTCTGGCCGGGTAGGACCGGAATTTCAAAAAGCTGCCCGTCCGATCGAAATCCTTCTCCAAGCGGTGCGGAAAGAAAATTCAGGTCACTGATCAACTCCATCCCGCGATTTGGGCTTAGTTGGCTGACTTGAACCTCATCATCAAAACGGACCAAAATCTCGGTATGCGTATAGTCGCTTGGAGCCAACAAATCGAAATTTATATGAAACCCTGCCAAAAGATTGCGAGCTTCTAAAGTTTGGTAGTCCGAATCTTTAATCTGCGTTTGAGGAAGTCCGTTTCCGTTGCGTCGCTCTCTTCTTGTCATGTGAATACCCCTTTTGTTCACAAGTGCGTGATTAACCACAATATTGTGGGGGTATCGTGAATCAGATTACAAGTTTTTTCTGAAATTAATGCCAAGGCAAGATAGCATTTTTTCGATTTCGCAGTGGCATAGCCGAATCAAATTCATTTTTCACGGTCGAAATCGCCTTGGAAATGGATCGCTTCCTCCATTTGGGGCGATTGCTTGAGCAAACTTGATAGCACCGTTTCCGTGACGATCAAATATCTTTGTTGGTCGTAATCCACTGAATTGTGGGTGCTTGATATTTTCATCATGTTGGACGGTGGTCCGGGTCGGTAAAAGCCCATTCCAATCTTTTTAATCCCATTAAGTTTCGTTAACGGGATTCGAATCGACTCGGTGTAAACGTTGTCGGTTTCGTTTTGATGAAGCCTACTGAACTTTAACTGGCTCGCAATTTCATCGTTAGCATCGATGAGGTGAAGGAAACGAAAGTGGCTAACGTCTTCCAATCGGTGCCAAGCACATTGCATCACTAGATCCGAAGAATCGATCTCCGCAGTGGCACCAAGAAGGCAGATCTTTTTATCGAATACAATGTTTTGATCAGCGGGATCCGTCGCTCTCATGATTTCTTTGATGGTTGCGGCAAGTTGTTTTTTAAAATGAGGGATTTGTCGCTCATAAAACAACCATGGTTTTTGAAATTCCCAGATTGGTTCAACGGCGTGTTGGAATTGATCTCCAGTCAACAAATCAAAACGCGTCCCTCCCATCGATGAGGGACGATTGATCACAAAAATGGGTTCTGTGATTGGGTTGGATTCCGAATAAAAACCAAGACCAATTCCTGAGGCGTCTTGCAATTCCGAAAATGGGATTGAAACGGATTCAGCGAAGACTTCCCCTTCTGGTTGCTGACGGAACAATTCAGTCTCGGGATTCCACTGACGCAGCTGATTGCCTGTTGAATCAAGAAGATGAGTGAACCGGCAGTCATTAAATTTTCCCTTTTTCAGCCAAACCAAATTCAGGTTAAGGCGGTCCTGGTTTGGCGTAAATTTGGATCCTATCAACTCAATGGAATTGCCAAATCGGACATTGCGATTCGAATCTGGAGTTTGATCAACGATCGACT
>JBCCSJ010000298.1:0-7044 GCA_039200505.1 Planctomycetota bacterium
AATTTTCAGGATGATGCATGTCGGCGAAGCCGCCGACGCTCAAACCACGAATAAAATTGAGCGTCAAAGCGGCTCGTTCGTACCCTCGCAATAATAATTCCGGATCGGGAACCCGGTCTGATTCTGTGAAGCCGGAACGATTGACGATATCGCCACGGTAAACCGGCAAAGTGACACCATCTCGAGTTTCTGTCTCGTTGGAGCGGGGTTTTGCGTACTGGCCGGCAATTCTTCCCACGCGGATTACTTTTTTCATCAATCCAAATGTGAGCACGAAGCTCATCTGGACGAGCACCTTCAGGTTTCGAACAATCGAATCGGTTTCGCAATCTTCAAGGCTTTCCGAACAATCGCCACCTTGCAAAAGGAAGGCCTCTCCTCGGGCAGCCATTGCCAATTGACTTTTTAAGCTTTCAATTTCCCAGCTTGTCACCAGCGGCGGTAATTTAGCCAGTCGTTGAACGGTTGCCTCAAGTTGTTCGACATCTGGGTAAACCGGTTGTTGGGTTACTAGTTTTTTTCGCCAAGAATCCGGAGCCCATTGGGAGTCGTCAGTTGTGGTCACGGTCTAAACAGTGTCAAAAGAGGATTGGGTTCAGTTTGTGTTCACGGTCACCAAGGATCAGAGAACGATTTGTCAAAGGTTACCGATATTAGGAAAAAAAGAGAACCTCTGATCGGATTAGAACGCTCCGTTGGCCACAAGCGGTGGGAAGTCGCCATGGGAGGTATTACAATGGAGAGTAGAAAGCACTTAGATGTATCTTAGTAAGGCGGCTGGCGATGAATAGCACGAAAATGATCGGGTTAACCTCAAAACGATTCAGCACCATCCTCGTTTTCTCGACTTTATTTGTTGGATTTTTCGTAGATCTTGGACTCGGTCAGCAAAATAAAAGCTTACCTTCCAAGTCTTCGACGAAAGCAGGATCTGATTCCGATGCTGACCTAGCGACGGAACAGGATTCGCAAACGGCTTCTAATCAAGAATCGGATCTCGAATCTTCTCTCGAACAAGTCCTTCAAGGGCACTCTTTTCACGGAGAGGCGTTTAATGAGGGGCCGCGGCAAAGTGCCTACCTGATGGGGAATTGTGGAAATGTATCGTTTCCTGTCACTACGAATTCAATAGAGGCCCAGCAGTTTATCAATCAGGGAATCGGACAACTTCACGGGTTTTGGTGGCTCGAAGCAGAGCGTTCTTTTCGTCAGGCCGCGAAGCTGGATCCAGAATGTGTCATGGCATATTGGGGCGCTGCCGTTGCGACTGATAATCAGCGGAAACGGGCCAAAGGTTTTATCGAAAAAGCTATCAAAGTCGCTGAGGACCGCGAGGAGAAAGTGTCCGAACGAGAAATGATGTACGTTAAGGCGTTGGACAAATTTTACGACGATCGAGGGAAACAAAGCAAAGACGCAAAAAAGAAAAGAGCTCAGGAGTATTTGAGGGCTTTGGAATCAATTGTTCTCAAATATCCTGAAGATGTCGAAGCCAAAGCTTTCGTAGCCCATCGAATTTGGCATAACGCCCGCGATGGCATCCCTGTAAGTAGCTACGTTGCCACCAACTCGCTTTTGGAAGATATCTTTGATCAAGATCCTCTCCACCCAGCCCACCACTACTCAATTCATCTGTGGGATCATCGCAATCCCGAAAGTGCTATTCGATCGGCGGCTAGATGCGGTGTTTCAGCACCTGGGATCGCTCACATGTGGCACATGCCGGGGCACATCTACTCACGTCTGAAACGATACGAGGACGCTGCCTATCAGCAGGAAGCGTCGGCAAGAATCGATCACGCCCATATGATGCGAGATCGTGTAATGCCTGATGAAATAAGCAACTTTTCGCACAATAACGAATGGCTTATTCGCAATCTTGTCTTCCTTGGAAGAGTGAACGACGCGATTGATCTGGCGAAAAACATGATCGAATTACCACGGCACCCAAAATACAACACACTGAAAAAGCGATCGGGTTCATCGAGTTATGGGCGCAGGAGATTGTTACAAGTATTAAGAGAGTATCAATTGCACGAACTGGCGGTCGAATTGTGCCAGTCCGCCTACTTGCAAGTCCACGACAACCCGGTTGAAGAGATCAAGACCTTGAGACTGTTGGCTTGTTCGGCTGCGATGATAGATCAAAGCTTGATTCTGAAATCGTCCAAAGAAGAATTGGAAATGATTGGCAATGATTTCGCCAAACAACAAAAAGAATTGGAACAAAAAATTGCTTCGCTCAAAAAAGCCTTGGGTTTGCAGAAGACAAACAAAAAAGAATCGCAACAGAAAAAAACTGATTCGGAATCTTCGGGCAATAACAAATCCATTGCTCAAGAAGATGCCGAGAAAGAATCGGGCGATGAGACACCTGATTATGACGGTACCGATGACCAACCGGTTGACGACAACAGGCCAAGCAAGGCCAACGCAGATCCGAATCAAACTCAGGACTCTGACGCCAAACGGGATAGAGCGACCGAAAATGGCAACGCTGACCCACCCGAAAAAACAAGCCCGGAAATCGATCTCAAAAAAGCCCGCGTTCAATTGAAGAAATCGGAAGAGGAACTTGCAAAGTTAAAGCAAAAAATTGAGCAGCAAACCAAAGCAATCCGGGCGGTTGAAGGTTACGAATTGGTTGCTTCAAGTGGTTATGAATCAGCCGTAAAAAAACTGAAGGAAGCCGAGGGGGAAGATTTGACCTGGATAGCTGAGCTTGAATTTTTGGCGGGTGATTCTGATCAAGCAATTGAATCTGTCGAAAAACAAATCGAAAAAAGGCCTCAGGAGGTAATCCCGCTGGCAAGACTGGCTTATCTTCAATATCAAAATGGGGACGTACACCTTGCGAAATCAACTCTCGAGCAACTTCGCGACGCTTCTTCGTCGATCGATTTAGAATTCGAGATCTTTGCTCGGTTGCAGCCCATCGCGAAAGAATTCGGATTCGGCTCGGATTGGAGGAAACCACGTTTGATGGCGTCAGATCTTGGTTTCGAACCGCCGCTCGATTCCTTGGGACCATTTCGATGGTCGCCTTCCGATGCGCCGAAATGGCAGTTAACTGATTCTAAAAATCAAACGATTGGGTCGAAAGATTTTTCTGGAAAACCTCACATCATCATTTTTTACCTTGGCCATGGCTGCCTACACTGTGCCGAACAACTTCACGCATTTGCGCCTCGCGTTAAAGACTTTAAAGATGTCGGAATTGAGATGGTAGCCATCAGTACCGACGATCAAGATGGGCTGTTAGAGTCGATCAAAAACTTCGATGGGGAGATGCCGATTCGTTTGGCGTCCGACGGTAATAACGTTGTCTTTAAAGCTTACCGAGCGTTTGACGATTTTGAAAATCAACCGTTGCACGGGACTTTTTTGGTTGATGCCAAAGGAAAAATTCGTTGGCAAGATATCAGTTATGAGCCATTCATGGAGCATGAATTTTTGTTACAGGAAGCTCAGCGATTGACGTCTGAAAGCCGGACCCAGATAGCCGGAAACGAGGAATTTGAAAAGGTATCCCAAAAGTGAAACCGGTTCGTCCCGAAAGAACGACCTTTCCAATCGCCAATTCCTCTCGGCATGAATGTGTCGTGACCGACGACGGTACACGGACGTTAAGAGACCTAACCACCGGGGACACGTTTCATAGTGAATCGGGGGCACTTGCCGAAAGTTTGAAAGTGTTCATCGAAAACGGTGAACTCGAAGAATTGCTTTCATCACGGCAGGAAGTGCAGGTTTTTGAAACCGGGTTTGGGACAGGGTTAAATTTTTTTCTGGCCGCATCCACTGCGTTGCTGACACAGTCAGGCTCGCTGTTTTACGATGCTGTAGAGCCGTATCCGATTTCCACCGAGGCATGGCGATCACTCGAGTATTCCAAAATCGAACATTGCCAACCCGGCTACCGTCAGTTTGCAGATTCAATGGATTTGTATTCCGCGCGAGATCTCAAGATCGTTTCGGATTTGGTTGAATTGAAACTTTTTCATCGCGATTTGGAGAGTCATTTCCGATCAATTTCCAATCGGCAGGATAGCTACGATCTTGTTTTTCACGATCCGTTCAGTCCTGAATCTGTCCCAGAACTTTGGGAAGTTGCAACCTTTCAAAAGCTTTTCAAGATCCTGAAACCTGGAGGTCGCCTTTTGACATATTGCGTTAAATCGAAAGTGCAAAAAACGCTTCTTGAGGCAGGTTTCGAAATTCGGAAAACCAAGGGGCCAGCAGGCGGCAAGCGAGAAGTTTTGATCGCTATCAAACCATTTAAGAATGCGGAAGCATCTAGCCTTTAATTCCATCGCGGGTTTAAGCATCTCGGTGACCCATTGCTTTTCGGGACTGAATTTTGCTGCTTCACCGGATCCCAGTAAGTCGGGGGCCAGTTTCGCAAAATCTCATGTCCTAGGTAACATCGCAGTTGGATGACCGGGCTGAGTCAAAAGCGGACCAAATTATTGACCAATAGTCTCAATATTTTTTCAAAATCCTGAAAATAGATTTTCAAATAAATTTGTCGAATGAGCGGCTCCAAATTGACAATCTAGGGAACCTCTTGTTCCAATAAAGCATAGGTAATTTACTTTTGACCATCATCCGTTAGGAGCAGTAATGCAACTCAAATCAACCTTGGTTTGTCTGGCTTTGGTCTGCTGTTTTGCGGCAAGCGTTTTTGCCCAAAACGAAACCAAAGCCGAGAAAGCCAAACAGCGAGCTATCGCGACTCAGACCAAAAACTTGATGAAGTTTTTTGTACCGGCAGAGCTAACCGACGAACAAAAAACAAACGCCAAAGAAGTGATCGCCAAGCATATTGATGATTTCATGGCGGCCCGAAAAACCCAAGAGGGTTTACTCACCAAAGAGCAAAAAAAAGCTCGGGCGGAAGCACTGAAAAAATTGAAAGAGGAAGGCGTCAAGGGTCCCGATCTTTGGTCCAAGTCGTTGGAATCAGCCGGACTTTCTGAGGACGAAGCCAAAGCTTTTAACGAAGCAAAGCAAAAGACTCAGAATATCTCCAACAAGATGAAACAAGCCATCATGGGGAAACTGACCGACGATCAAAAGGCGGCGATGCCGAAGCCCAAGCGAGGAAAAAAGGGCAAAAAAGGGAAAAAAGGAGCCGGCGGGAAGAAGGGAGCCACGAAGGAATCCCAGCAGGTTTCGGTCAAACTCCCTGGGATGACTTGAGGCGGTTGTGCGCGTTCAGTTCGAACAGCATTAGAAAGTGTTGATGGAATTACCGATATCAAAACTGATATTGGAGGTAATTGTGCCAGTTTCGTCGCTCCAGCCGGCCTCGATGTAAAAGCCACTTTGGACAAGTTTGCCAAAGAAGGAAATCGACACATCAAAGGTTGGTCATTTGACGAAGATTAAGCCACCTCCTTATGAGAGTAAGAAAACCCATCGAAGAAAATTCGGTGGGTTTTTTTGTGCGCTGACCGAACGTGTCCCTACAAACTCGATAATCGTAACAGATCAGGGAATGAACTTAATATTTTGGAAATGACAATGGTTTGTGAAAGCCAAATTAAACCTCAATTACCGCTTCGAAAAACAGTAGAAACATCGATGAACCGCCCGGACGATTTTGTTGTCCAGTTCCTCTACTGCGATCGAAATGGAAACTTTTCGAAACGAATCGTCAGTCCAATCCGATTCGTCGGCAACAATCGTTTCTTGGCATTGTGCTTGACCCGTGAAGAACCCCGGCAGTTTTGCCTCGATTATTGTCGTCAGATTGAATTGAAGCCGGCCTGGGATTACGTCATGCCAGTTCATTTTGAAGACAATTGATTGTCCATGCTGGATCCAATGCCAGACGCCGTCGGCTCGGTTCAATTTCCCCAGATTTTAGTGATTACGTTTTTGTGGCCGTGTACTGGATGGGAGCAGGCCAACCATTTCAGTTAAACGTCTTAATCAACGAGGAATAGACTGAAAGTCTTCGCGTACCTAGCCTGAAATGCTTTTCAACCAGGTAGGGAAACCAATTTGACTCGCTGACCAATTTCTGCTGAATGCCGTTTGAGGCATTCATTCTTTTCCCCAGCGATTCTCCCTCGAATCGGCAAGGATTTCCCAACCGTCCCCAGTGGGAACGCATCCAAAGGGAATTGAGAACGATTGCGATTATCATCAACCAGAAAGTCAGATACCAACCTGAAAACGCCGCAAATATGTATCTGTTAATCTGACTTTCCTTGCAACTAAAATTGCAATTTGCCAAAATACTAGTTGCTTCCAACATCACACCTGAAGACGTCTTTTGAATATGGATCCCCACAAAGTATTGCAAATTTCACGGGATGCCAGTCCTGAGGAAATTAGGAGAGCGTATCGCAAACTGGCCGCTAAATACCATCCGGATAAAGGTGGAGCTGCCTGGATCTTTCAGCAAGTTCAGGATGCATACAGGATGTTAACCGAGCCGGGTTTTGTTCCTCCTAAACCTGTCAAACCAGCCGAGCCGGTGGATCCGTTTGCCGCTTCCATGCCAGTATCTGAAGATTTGCCTTTGCAGGCGAACTACAAAGACGCTGCAGAACTCGCCAAAAAGAAAGCGATCAAAAAACGGGGAAAGAAGAAAACGAGTTCGAAGAATTCAAACAACACTATTGGCATCGTAATCGGATTGATTCTTGCTGCAATCGTGGCACCCACTTTTGGAATTTGGGCCTACCAAACGTATGGCGTCCCATCGACAGCAGAATTAGCCAAACGGCGTGCTGCCGAAAGAGAAAAGGAATCTGGCAATTCGTTGGTGTCAGAAGTCAATCCAGAAGGCATCTCAGGGAAAGAGAACCAAAAGAAACCGAGTGATCCAGCAGACAAAGGGGCTGACACCGCGTCCAACGGAGACAATGCTTCTGATCCGAAAGAGCCAGACGCCGAAAAAGACCAATCCAAACAAACAATTGAGCAAAATAATCGAGAGAAGAAAAAGGATATCAAAAAATTTGTACCTGATTTTGCTCCTTCTGTCGCCAAACCTAAAACGAAATCAAACAACGGCTCACCTTTCATCAG
>JBCCSJ010000299.1:0-6974 GCA_039200505.1 Planctomycetota bacterium
AAGCGTTTCTCCGATTGGGACTATCTTTCTAGTTGTTTGGTTTTGCCCAGTTAAGAAAATCTAAAACCAAACGATAAACCGCTGCTGCGATAGGTGTTCAATTCGATTTCAGTTTTATCCCGATTTTTCTAATGTTTTTAGACATTCTGAAACAAGAACGTTGCGGATATCAATTCAAAGTTGCAAACAGAAATCAAAGACGGATCGCAAGAACATTCCAATTGCTGAAATTCAGTTCGCTAAAACCGTCTCAAAATGGTTTCGCAACTCAGTGCAGTTGAAAATGAGCATCGGTCTTAACAAACATTGCGTCGTTTTTAACCAGAGTGATGCAAATGAAATGGATTGGTTAAAAAAGCACTTCATCTGTCAACAAAAAAAACCGAAAACATCGAAGAACAATATTGAAAAGTTTTGTTCGTTTTCTAAAACTTTACACAAGCCCAAGTATTAAATTTTTGATTGTCGACGATCAGATTTTTTTCAACTTCAACGCGAAGTTACTTGGTCTGATGTAAACCGCAACTTGGTGCCTCATTAGGCGTCGAATCGGGTAACTAATTTCGAATCGGTTGTTTTACTTTATTACTGGTAAATGGATACCGGGGAGTACGACAACCAACGGTCTTAAACGGAGGACGTCCAAATGGCCAAAAAGAAAAAGGCAACGAAGAAAGCTGGCAAGAAAAAGGCAGCTAAAAAGAAGCCAGCCAAGAAGAAGGTAGTCAAGAAGAAAGCTACTAAGAAAAAAGCGGCTAAAAAGAAGCCAGCCAAGAAAAAAGCAACCAAAAAGAAAGCTGCTAAAAAGAAGCCAGCTAAGAAAAAGGTAGCCAAGAAAAAAGTAGCTAAGAAGAAGCCTGCCAAGAAAAAGGCAACGAAAAAGAAAAAAGTAGCTAAGAAGAAAAAGTAGTTTTTCGGCTATTTGAAACAACGAGAAAGGGCCCCTTGAGGGCCCTATTTTTATGCGCTGTTCTCATATATTTCAGATCTTTTCGATTGACGGTTTTATCACCCTGCCGCTACAAAACCTATGGTTTCGGAAAGACAATAAACTCAGGCGGTACATAATCTGTCAGCCAGACCTGATTTTCAGTGACAAAGAATTCGAAGCCGGCGTCGTGCATCTTTTTCGATTGGATTTCAAGGACGATGGGCGAACCCAATCTTGCGCCTATTTCTTTGGCCAACGACGCATCTAAATGCAGGTGGACGTGATGCCGGTTCATTTTTTTGAGCCCCTGTTCCCGAATGGATTCGAGGTTCTTTCGCGGTGTTCCATGCCTTAGAACAACCGGAGGGCAAACCGGTTTTAATCCAAGTTCGACCTCAACTGAGTGGCCTTGTTTGGCTCGAATTCGCAAGCCATCGGCACTGATTTTAAATCGCTGTTTTGCATTCGAATCAACAACCTTGATCAGTTGCTCAATTGTTAGCGTGAATCCTTTCTGCTGCAGCCCGATCAACAGATGCTCGATACTGACCCAGCCTTGATCGTCCATTTCAACGTTGGCGGCCTGCGGTTGATGACGCAGAATCAGGCTAAGAAACTTGCTGATCTGTTTGGACTCATTGGGACGGGTCATGATAGATCTCCTGAGATGATAGGACTTGAACGCCTGCTGACTTCATGGATTCGATTGCCCGTTCTGAATCACCTGGTTGTAAATCAACTCCTCGGCATCCATCTTGGATCAAACATGTTTCGAAACCGCATTTGATGGCGTCCAGGGCCGTAAATTTGACACAGTAATCGGTTGCGAGCCCAAGCAAATAGATTTGTCTGATTTTTTGTTCGGTCAAGAATTCGGCAAGCCCGGTCGAATGTTGACCGCCGTTGTCAAAAAATCCGCTGTAGCTATCGACGTCCCGCTGAGTCCCTTTTTTAAAAACGCTTGTGAAATGAGACTGGTCTAGATCTTTGACAAATTGAGCCCCATGAGAATGCTCAACGCAGTGATCCGGCCACGCCACCTGAGGAAGTCCGTTCAAGTCGAAAACTTGGCCCAATTCAATGCCAGGATGTTGGCTTGCAAAGCTGAGGTGATTAGGGGGATGCCAATCCTGTGTCGCAACAACCGTTGGAAAGATCGGACTGAGTCGATTAACGATTGGAATGACTTTTTCCCCTGACGGAACTTCCAGTTGACCACCGGTACAAAAATCATTTTGAACATCAACGATGATTAGCGCGGCTGATTGAAGATTCATGGTTCCGATATTCAAAAATACGAGTGGTCGTGAATGGTAATTCTTAGACGGGTTGATTTCAGATTTCAAAGTGAAAGCCCTGTCGCATCAGTTTGCGGTAGGCTTTCTTGTCAAATCGGTAAAGTCTGGCCGCGCGATGGGCAACATCCGCCTCTACTTCGTCTGTTTCTTCCAAAATTTCCATGCCGAGTATCTTTTTGCGAAAATTTCGTTTATCCAATTCTCGGTCCAGAATGACTTCGTAGAGTTGTTGAAGCTGACGCAACGTGAACTTCTGAGGCAACAGTTCGAAGCCGAGCGGTTGATAACGAACTTTAGCTTGTAGACGATCATGGGCCATTTGAATGATGGAATCATGATCGAAAGCGAGTTTAGGCAGGTCATCGACCGAAAACCATAGTGCTTGGCGAGCATCGGTGGCGGCTTTTACTTTGTGATCTGAAAGCCGAACCAGTGCAAAGTAGGCTACCGTCACAACTCGCTCGCGGGGATCACGCTGGGGAGCTCCAAAAGTGTAGAGTTGTTCCAAAAAGACCTTCTTTAGGCCTGTTTCTTCCTCAAGTTCTCGTCGAGCTGCAACATCCAGTGACTCGTCGATCTCCACAAAACCACCCGGAATCGCCCAGCTTCCCTCAAAGGGTGCCCCTCCCCGTTCAATCAAAAGGATTTTGAGATCTTCGTCGTCCAAGCCAAAGACCACACAGTCGACCGTTAATGCCGGGCGAGCATATTGATATCGAAACGTCATCGCAGGTTCTCACATTCTAGGACTTTAAATTCCGAAGCTCGGCAACCTTGTCAGTCTTCAACTGGTGCAGCGATTCTTCGAGTCCAATTGGATAGGAATGTGGATTGCTTATACGAAGGATCGACGGGTGGAACAGGGTCTTTTGGTGCATGACTCGATCTCGAATCTGAATCAAACTCGGATTGGTGTAGACGAGTTCCCCACTTCGCATGATCGGAATGAGTAAGTCATCCCAGTCTTCTTCTTCGGCGTTGTGAGTTCGTTTTCGAGACGAATCAAGTGGATCTATAATTGTGAATTTAGAATCTTGACGGTTGGCCCCGACAGAGCCTAATTCATTAAAAATCATGTCGGCAGATGCGGAACCATCATTCAAAAAACGTCTTACTTGAAGGCAACCAGGAGTGGAAACTTTGATCAGTTGTTCGGAAATTTTTGTCTTCAAAATCCAGCCCCCAGAGCGATCCTTGAGGGCACCAAGTTTGTAAACCCCGCCCAGGGCGGCCTGGTTTCCTCCGGTAACTAGCTGGGTTCCAACCCCCCAAACCGAAATTTTCGATTGCTGGACGTTCAAACTTTGGATGACATCTTCGTCCAGATCGTTGCTGGCAATGATCGGTGTATCTTCGAATCCTGCATCGTCTAACATTTGCCTGGCAAAGTTGCTCAAATAAGCGAGGTCACCCGAATCAAGTCGAATGCCGGCAAGTCGATGCCCTTTGGCTTTGAGCAGGCGGCCAACTTCAATCGCATTTCGAATGCCTTGCTCCGTATCGTAAGTGTCAACCAGCAGCACCGAGTTGTTGGGCATGACTTCAGCATAGTTTCTAAATGCTGAGCGTTCACTTTCGAACGACATCACCCAGCTATGAGCGTGAGTCCCTTTCACCGGAATGTTTAACAACTTGCCAGCCAAAACGTTGGAAGTGGCGGACACGCCACCGATAAATGCAGCCCGGCTGGCCGAAATAGAACCATCAATTCCTTGAGCGCGACGCAATCCAAATTCGAGCACCGGATTGTCGCCGGCCATCTGACAAATCCGGGCTGATTTGGTTGCGATCAATGTCTGAAAATTGACAATGTTCAACAAAGCAGACTCCAGCAATTGAGCCTGAAGAATGGGGCCTCGAACTCTTAAAATGGGAGTGTTTGGAAAGACGACGGTTCCTTCGGGAACTGCATCCAGGTCGATAGAAAAATCTAATTCAGCCAGGTAGTCCAGGAACTCGTTTTCAAATAAGGGCCGGTCATCGTTCCCTTGAAGGGACTTTAAAAATTTAATATCTGAATTTTCAAATCGGAACTGGCGGATGTATTCAATCGCCTGCTCCAATCCGGCTGCAACGGTGTAGCCTCCGTTGAAAGGGTTTTTGCGGAAGTAAAGATGAAAAATACTTTCCTGTTCGGACTTACCCGTTTTCCAGTACCCATAGGCCATCGTAAGCTGATACAGATCAGTCAACAGCGAAAGGGAATGTCGATAAAGGTTGGAAATTGCCATGATGCCCTGTTAGTGTTGAATTTACACTAACAGGTTCGGCAGATAACAGGCGATCTTTGAACTTTTTTTACAGACTATATTTTTTCGGTGGCCAGCGTGCCTATTTCAGTACAGGAAGCTGGGGCTGAACTGGATTTTCAGCGGCCTTGCGAGCCATCGAGTCGACTAGGTTGTAGGCAATCTTTTCGAGGTAAGGAGCGATGGCCGGGTCGTCGAAATTAGCCGCCATTTGGCCGGAATCGCCTCGTTCCCGCAGTTGAATGTTGATTGGTATTTCGCCCAGAAAATCAATTTTATCTTGTTCGGCGTATTCCTTGGCTCCACCTTTTCCAAAAATGTCATATTCTTTCCCGTTATCGGGACAAACAAAACTACTCATGTTTTCGATCAGTCCCAGCACCGGGATTTTGACTTTTCGAAACATTCCAACTGCTTTGATCGCATCGATAAGTGCGACTTCTTGAGGCGTGCAGACGATGACCGCACCAGTCAGTGGCATGAGTTGAGACAAACTGAGAGCGACGTCGCCGGTCCCTGGAGGCATGTCGATAATCAAGTAATCCAGATTCCCCCAATCCGTATCTCGAATGAAAGTGGTGACAGCCGAGTGCAGCATGGGGCCACGCCAGATGACCGCTTCATCGGGTGGCACCATGAAGCCGATACTCATGAGAGGAATGCCATCGAAGTCGAGCGGTTGGATCTTGTCTCCGACTTTGGTGACCGCATCTCGAACACCTGTCAGGTGCGGCACGCTTGGTCCGTAGACATCCGCGTCCAAAAGGCCAACATTGCACCCCGCCCTGTTCAGAGCGATAGCCAAACTGGTTGCAGCGGTGCTTTTGCCGACTCCCCCTTTACCTGCCGCCACTGCCACCACCGCTTTAGCGGTCAATCCAACCTGACCTCGCGGTTGGGCGGGACGGTCATGATGGCAGATTTCCACTTTGATGTCCGCAATATCCGGGAAGCTTTTTTTCAGCTGGTTGAGGATCTTTGCCTGGAACTCGTCTTTCAAAGGAGCAGCGTAGGAAGTCAAACCCACTTTGACCTCAATTCGATCCGATTCCGCAGTGATTTCATGAATTTGTTTCTTCAGGTGTCTCCCAGTTTCTGGGTCACGAACCAGGGCAACGGAATTTCGTACTCGAGTTGAAAGATCTTCGGTAGTCATAGAGATATCGCTGTCGGTATGTTAACCGGCAGATTTTAGGCTTCATAGGAATTTAACAGCAGGTCTCCATGGCAAAGATCGCCAGATTCTGTCTTCAATTGTTTCATTTCTTTCACAACGATACGAATCTTGATGCTTTCGCACGGATGCAATCAATCGGTCAAGCTGGAAGACGTCTTGGCAAATGCCATCAAAATGGTCTAACTGATTTTTGTTCAACCCTGTCATCTCGTTGATGGCAAACGTAAGCCACTGCTGTGGATTGTTGACAAGTTGGGTCGACAAACGCTCGGCCTCGTCGATTCGAGAGTCGTTAACCTCGATCAAGATACTTCCACCGACGATTCGTCGCGACAGATTCCAAGCCTCTTCAAGATTGAGTACCCAATGAATGTCGGCGTCTGGAAAATTTCTTCGAATTATCGACTCCCAGCGTCGACTTGTTACAAAAACGATGAGTTGGATTTGCCGGTCAGTCAAGAGTCGAGTTCCTCGAATTCTACAGCGTCATGAATTTTAGAATCGAGATTTCCGGTGTCTAAATCGAGCCTGATTTGAAAAGAGTCAACTCGCCGAATCAACTTGGCTCGGCTAATGCCCAGCAGTTCAGCAGCTTTCGTTTTGTTACCTTTGGCTTGAATCAGGGCTCTTTGAATGAGTTCCTGTTCGACTTTGGCAAGAAATTCATCAAGTTGAATTTTTTCTTCCGTATTTCGTCCGATTCTTAACGCGTTGATAGACTGAAGAAACTCATCGGGAAGATTTTCGACGACAACGATACTTCCGATGGCAACTTCCGATGCATTTTCAACGATTCGTTTGAGTTGATCCAAATTCTCAGGCCAGTCAAATTCAAAAAACAATTCAAGCACTGATTTTGAAAATCCTGCAAGTTGTTTTTTGCGGCTGCGATTACTTTGTTCAAGAAACGCCTGGGCGAGCAACGGAATATCTTCGCGTCGTTGCAACAAAGGTTCAAGTTCGATCATTTGTGTCGAAATGTATTTGGTAAGTTCTTCGGTCAGGTCACCCGTTTCAAGCAGGCGATGAACAGGCTGTTTGGCCGTTGCGATGATCCGAATGGGAAAATCTGGAAGCATGAGGAACCCAAGCAATTCCGATTGAGCGGATGTTTCCAATTCGTCGATGTCAAGAATCAACAAGCTGGCACTGTCGAGCGATTCTCCGTTTTGCTGAAGAAAAATCCTTCTTTCGTATATCGATTTGATAGAGTCCTGAATTGTTTGACCGTCGGCGAGGCAGCCACGGATAGTTTCGGGCATCAGGTTGGGGTCACGATGAGGCCACTGCAAAATGGTCCTTGCCAGGTGTTCTTTACC
>JBCCSJ010000300.1:0-6889 GCA_039200505.1 Planctomycetota bacterium
CTTTGGAATTTGGCAAGTTCCAAGAAAATAAATTAAGTCTTGCCCGGCATCCGACGCTCATATTAACTGACAATTTTAAGGACCAGATTTACTCGATGGAAGCCGGATTACCCCGGTAAATTCGTCCATTATCGTCTCGTTGGTCCCCATTCAATTTTCGGGAACCAAATCCAGTCTAGTCAAGCATTTCTGAAAAGTTGATCCCGCGAAGGAACAAATACCAGAATTTTGGTTAAGTCAGAAATTTCAATTGCCAACGAGTATCAGCACCGAAGACTCGAATTGGCTTCAGGGGCCGCCCACAAGGTAGTAGATTCCACCACAACAAGGCTAAAAAAACGAAGTTGTCCAAAAAACAATCAGGTAGAGCCCGTTGGTCGTTTTTTGTTGTTCCAAAAATTGATGGTATCTAATGAAAGGCAATCCATCCTTGCCCGGTCGGTGCAATGTGTTGGCTAGATGGGTGAAAAAATCGTTGATGGTTGTCGTTAGTCGTTCATTCTATCCAAGATTCGTCTTTTCGTTCCCCAACGAATTGCAACCATTTCAAGCAGCGACATGTTGATTGCCTAATCAACCCCATGCATCCACTTCTTCACAATGGGAGAGAATACCAAAAGGAAAAGCCCAGCTCCGACAGCCATCCAGCCTACTTGAGTGAAGACACCGGAATATTGTTCCAGAGCCGCGACAGCCGTCAAATCGTCCGATGCAGTTTCCTGTGCGATGAATTTCCCCAGCAGGTGAGCCAGCGAAGATGACAAAAACCAGAATCCCATCACAAATGCCACAATCCTAGCTGGCGACAGTTTTGTCACCATTGAAAGTCCTACGGGGGACAGGCATAGCTCGCCTAGAGTATGGAGTAGGTAGGCCAGAACAAGAAAGGTCATCGGAACCATTCCGTCTACAGCGTAGGTCGCTCCCCATGGGAATACAAAGAATCCGATGCCAAGCAAAATAACACCAAAAGCGAATTTGACAGGAATACTCGGTTCCATATTGATCGAACGCAACCATCGCCAAAGCACGTTGAAAACAGGGACGAATAGAATGATGAATAACGCATTGACGCCCTGAAATTGGGACGCGGTCAATTCCGATTCGTCCAGCCAGGAAATCGATTTATCAACGTTCTTGTCGGTGAAGACATTAATGGCACTTCCTGCTAATTCGAAGAATGTCCAAAACAGGGTCGAAAAAAGAAACAGGAAAACGATCACCCATAATTGTTGACGCTGTTCCTTTGTCTCTTTGTTTCCCGAAAAGATCAGAAAGCCCATCATCCCGAAAGATAATGCAAACAGGATTAAGTCCAGGGTGCTCAGTTCGACTAAACTTTCACCCCAAGGCAGCTTGAGCACAGGGCCAGAACCTCGATTCAACAACAACCAAACAATCGGGATTGCTAAGAAGGTTCCGAAGTACACCAGCCAGTGAACTGACTTTTCTCGCATCTCTTCCGGGGGATAACCTTTGTCTTGTAGCCAACCTGCGGCCGATCCGTAGATGAATAGAATAACGCCCAACGCCATCCCAATTCCGGCCAAACTAAATCCGTAATGCCAACCCAGGTTTGGGTCTTGGCCGATCGCACCACATGTAATAGGAGCCAAGAACGCTCCCACATTGATTCCCATATAGAACAAGTTGAACCCGCGGTCCTTCAGAGGATCACCTTCCTCATACAGCTTGCCCACCAAACTAGAAATATTGGGCTTAAAGAAACCATTACCTAAAATCAAACAGGCGAGCGCAAGGAAGAAAATGTTTTTTGCCATAGAGACCGGTTCGCCCGATTCACTATTGGGAAAAAAGGCAGGCCCCGCCATCAAGAAGTGACCCAGCGCCATTAAAATTCCGCCCCAAAGAATCGAGCGGCGGAAACCGAGCACTCGGTCAGCAATCAAACCTCCAAGAATCGGAGTGGCATAGACCATCGCCCCGTAGGCCGCATAGGTGGCGTAGGCTTCTTTTTGTTCGTACTGAATTTCAGCCGCTTCGTCGATCATATAGAGAACGAGCAAAGCCCTCATTCCGTAGTACGAAAATCTTTCCCAGAGTTCCACAAAGAATAAAAGGAACAGCGCGCCAGGGTGGGTCTTCCTGTTAGTCAAAATAACGAAAGGAACCCAAATTAAACAAATGATCCACGCAATGGCGAGTAGCTTGTAAGAAAGATCCACAGTTTTAAATTCCGATTTGACAGCTTTGTGGGAAAGTCAATCAAGCCAATGCAGACCAGACTAACGACCACAATTTACATGAAACTTTGCCGACAGCCAGCACGGATATTGGCATTTCTACATAAAACTTCGCGGGAAAACAGTGCAACACCATTTATGTCCCTTCGAAAAGTAGCGAGCCAACTCTAACCATAGTCGCCCCCTCTTCAATTGCGATTTCGAAGTCACCACTCATGCCCATTGACAGTTCGGCGAGGCTGACGTTGGACGGTAAATTTGATGCAGATTCTCGAATCTCTCGTAATTTCCTAAATTCTCGGCGTACTTGGTCGGCGTCACTTTTCAGTCCCCCCATACCCATTAGGCCCCGAACCTGAACTGATTCGAATTTTGAAATCTCGTCCAAAATCGCATCTAACTGCTCCGCTACAAAGCCATGTTTTGCTTCTTCACCGGACAGATTGAATTCAAGCAAAATCTGACTGGTTTTTCCTATCTCTTGGCTGCACTTATTAATCTCTTTTAACAGGCGAACGCTGTCGACCGAATGGATCAGATTGGCCACTTCAATCGTTCGTTTTACTTTGTTTCGCTGCAGATGACCGATGAGGTGCCATTCAATTTCCGGATGATCCATTGCATCCGATTTTTCCCAAAGTTTTTGAGGTCGATTCTCGCCAAGACTGTAGCACCCGGCTTCAACCAGTGCTTCCGTTTCTTCGACATCTACGTACTTGGTAACCCCAATCAATTTTACGTCAGAACCGTTTCGTCCGGACCCTTGAGCCGCGTTATCAATTCGTTCCCGAATCGACTGAAGGTTCTTTTTCAGAATTTCATTCATGGATTTCAATAAGAGAGGTAACCAATCCGGTTCGGTCGAATCGGTAGAATGCAAATTCGCCGATAAAGTTTTCACCTAGAAAACTTCGGTTGCCCGTTTCGCCGATTGACCGATAAAAAAACCATTGTTGTTCATCAAGCTGGATTCGAAAAGCACACGCTTGTTCGGAGGGAACAGGCTGACGGTTCTCGGCGACCGTAATTTTACGCCAAGTTCTTTTTTGTTTACTTCGCTTGGCATCCAAGTCGAAAAAAACAGGCAAGTACATCGCCTTGTTTTTTAAAGACTGATTTATCTGAATATGAGTTTCGTTCACCTGCAACGATCCGCTGCTAGGTTCGCTTTTCCATTCAGGCAAAAAGACCGGCAATACTAAAGCTCGGATTTTTGGGTCAATAAGATAAACCTCTCGATTCTCAGTTTCCGCCATTCCGTTAATCGAATGATCCAGCGGCATCCTCAATTGATAGTCCAAGTGCGATTTTCGATTCGATCGAATTAGGTCCGCAAACAAAAGAAAGTTTTCGTTTTTGGAAAGTAAAAACTGGCGGTTAAGAGACAGTTCGTCTCCGATATTCATTTCCAATTCCAGGTATTCGACATCGCCGTCGCTAAGTTCGCAGATGACTTCGAAGTGAGAAAGTGGTTTTTGAATCTTCCCTTCCACTTTGATTTCAGGAAAAAATTCTCCGTCTAAAAGCTGGCGGTTGTTCAGAAGTTCTACCCTCGGTTTGTTGATCGAAAAATTGATTGCCAGTTTGGGAGACTTTCGATGCCAAGACGACTGCAGCAACGCACATTCCGCCCATTCTGAAATATTGCTGGTCGAATAAGCCGACGTAATTTTTTTCTGACGCTTGGGAAAGAGCCAAAATTTTACCATCGATTTGTCAAACCGATTGTCGGTCAATTTGGACAGACTGGCCAAAAACGCGTCGCAACACTTTCCGGAATTAGCATGGGTAAAGATGAGCGTTTTGTCCGGGCGTAATAGTCTAATGATTTGACGCGCAAGCCCACCCAGTTGGGTCGTTGTATCAGGCGTCAGTTTTTGCCCGAGCTTTTTCAGTATCAAGCAACTACGGGCCCAGCTGGCCGTGATTAATCCTAGGTTTTCCAAGTATCGCCCTAACGGCCAGCCATCGTGATCAAGCATTTCGCAGATGTTGATTTCGAGCCTCTTCTTTGCCAATTCAGCCAATGTGGTTTTTTGCGGAAGTTGGCTGACCTGGAAGGCGATTGTGATGGGAAGTTCAATGGCGATCCATTGGTAGATAATCGAATCGACTTTTTTTTGAGAAACGACCAGGCTGGAAACTTCCAGCAATTTTTCAAGGAATGAATTCCAATTATGAAATTCGCAGTTCCCAGCTGAATACCGCAGGAAGTGACTGCTTCCCAAGATGAGAATGGCATCATCGAGCGTCCGACAAGAGTCAGTCTTTTCGATTCGATCCAGAATCTCGGAACTTAGCTTTTCCGGGGATTTATTTCGTTGGAATGATCGGCTGGTCCAACGATCCAGTAACTTTTTGGATTCGTTTTGGGATTTCGGTAAAAACCAACCTAGTGAAGATTTCCTGCGATCCACATCTTTGCAAACCAATAGCTTCAAAATTTGGTGCAGACTGTCGCGGTTGTACCGAAATTTGGATTCCGACCACCCTAACGCCACATTTTTCACGGCTTCCCGTTTTCGGCCAGACTTATTTTGTGCTTTCAGTGACATTCAGCCGCCGGTAAAGCCAATCGTCGTTTATTAAAATTTACTCCCTATGCCATGCTATTAGAAAAATGATTTCGGGTGAGGTTGATTTTTGTCTTTTTGAAAATACTGGTCGATTCTGAGGAAGTTCATTCAAATGGGATGCGTTAAACTTGATAGACGTTTGTTGAGTCCTATCAGAAAGTATGGAATGAGTCGGCTTCGAAATCTTTGTCGTTTTTCAGTTTGGGTCGTTTTGACAATGGCTGTTGCTGGTTGTCAGAATCCTACCGAGAACAAACCGGTCACCCCGGTTTCAGATAAAATAACGGGAGATAAAGAAGGCGATAAATTCGAAGTCTCAGATAAGCTAGAGGAATCCTCGGCAAGCAATTCTGATTTAGATGGCGATTTTAAGACTAGCCAAACGGATTCCGATTCTGTCGATACCGAATCTTCAAATGGCGACAGTGAAGTGAGCGCCGAAACGGTCGAAGAGAAACACACGATCGACATTCCAGCCAACTGGAAACGACTAAGCAAAACAGAGGAAATCTGGATCGATACCGAGAATCGGGAAGTCATCGTTGGTGGATTTGTTTGCCTCGATACCGGGCCCCTCGAAATGTTTGTGTGTCCATTGGATACCAAAGAACATGAATCTGTCGTATCGGTGCACGCTCTGTCTTCTCAAGTACACGCCTGTTTGATTGCTCTAAATGCTGATCCAGGATCGCCCACCACATGGGATCCCGATTACGTTCCAGCGCATGGACCCAAAATTTCAGTCGAGATGATTTGGAAAAACCAGGCCGATGGCAAGATCAATCGAGAAAATGGAAAGAAATGGATCAAGCATATGGCCACTGGAAAAACGCTTCAGTTTGATTGGGTATTCGGTGGCAGCGGATTCTGGAAGGATCCCGACTCAGGTGAGGAGATCTATTACGGCAACGGAGGTGAAATGATATGTCTTTCCAATTTCTCGACCGCAACGATTGACCTAAACGTGGAAAGCAGTGAATCGACCAGCGATTTGGCGTACACGGCTTTTACTGAAAATATTCCTCCAGTTGGGACTAAAGTTTACGTCGTGATCAAGCCGGGCGAGGTGATCCCTCCAAAGCGAAGTGAGAAACAAACAGATTCGGACGAAAAAGAATCGTCGCCACCTGAAAAGACGACGACCAACCAAGTACCGAAAATCGAAGAATCAAAAAATGAAACGTCAGGAAATGGGGATTCGAAAAAGGAAGATGATTGAGTTGCCAACGGTTCACACGGCACAGAAAATCCCCTTTTGCAAAAGGAACTCGACGCTACTGTCTGGCCCAGCAAGAGAATTGTTCTTCAGAATGAAATGACAAATTGAATGAACATTTTCTCAAGGATGATGTCTGTCTTGCAGACCGGTACTGATAAACTGGCGTGACCGGATGGGGCATTTTGTTATAATCTTCAAACTGATCAAATCTCGCACCATCCGAATTTATCAACCTAAAATTCTGCACTTACCGCAACCCCAAAGGAAACATTGGCCGCCGTGCAAGACCGCAAAAAATCCCAACAAGTTGACCAAGAAATCGCCATCGTCGCTCGGGTTGTGTTGCCCGACGATCCAGTCGAGATGAACCCGCTGGAAGAAATTGAAGGACTTGCTGAAACTGCTGGGGCAATTGTGATGTCCGGGATGGTGCAGCGTCGAGAGAAGCCAGACAATTCCACGTTCTTGGGCCGAGGGAAAGTGGAAGAGCTCAAAAGTCTGGTTGAATTCCATGCGGCTGACGTGGTGTTGTTTGACAACGACCTTTCGCCGGGGCAAAACCGCAATCTTGAAAAAGCATTGAATGTCAAAGTGCTCGACCGAACTGAGGTCATTTTGGACATTTTTGCCACTCACGCACAAACTTATGAATCGAGATTGGCGGTCGAATTGGCTCAGTTGGAATACTCATTGCCTCGCTTAAAAAGAATGTGGACCCACCTTTCAAGATTGAAAATGGGCGTTGGAATGCGTGGCCCCGGTGAGAAGCAACTTGAGACTGACCGACGGCTTGTTGAAAAACGGATCCACGATCTGAAACTGGAATTGAAAAAGGTCGAACTTCGTAAAGAGCGTCAAGTCGCATCTCGAAAAGGGACCATGACGGTATC
>JBCCSJ010000301.1:0-6836 GCA_039200505.1 Planctomycetota bacterium
CACGAAATAGATCGCTTTCAACTTTAAAGCTCATCCCAAAATCCTGGCGGCATTAGAATTAATTTTTTTGATAGACTCGTATTGTAGGCCTTGAATCAATGTCTCAGGCAAGACTGATAAATCTTACTTGACCGGATTATATTGGTTGTCTTTGTAACTTCGCGTAGTTATTACAAGCTTCCAAAAATACCTGTTTTTAAATTGGGCACCCCGCAAAGCCTGCCGATATTTCCCATGTTGACTCAATCAGTTGGACTAAGAGGGTCCAACTGATTATTGGCTTGAACATGGAGGAGAGCGCGAAGGATGCACAAAGATCCGCTTACGATCAATACCATCCAACAATTGAGAAAGTTCGTATCGCATACCCTTTGTCGACAAAATGATTTTGAAGAAGGGGTTTTCCAGGTCACCGAGAGAATTCTCACCCGCGGAAGTCGTCCCTGTGGCATTTTCTTTTGCCTGCATGGACCAAGAAGCGTTAAATTGACGGCCGTTTGGGAAACCGATCGAAACACAATTTTGTTTTACGGCTCAACGGGGGAGCGATTTAAGAAAACGGTTCTGGATTCAGCACCAACCATCAATGCCGGTTAGTTTTACATTTGGAATATTTCAAACCTTAACCAACAGTTTTTAAGGATTTTGATATGCTCGTTCTTTCCAGGAAGGAAAGCGAAAAGATCATGTTGGGCGAATCCATCGTCTTGACGATCGTTCGGATCTCTGGAGATCGAGTTCGACTTGGGATCGAAGCACCTTCTGATATGTTAATACTCAGAAAGGAACTTGATCCCATTGAGGACAAGAGAACTGGAGAATCGAAGGCGTTGCCAGCGGAAGATCAGAAAAAAGCGGCCTAGAGCCCAAATAACTGCTTCCGAGGCATCGGTTTTACACCGAGATTCAACAACTGGTTTAGCGAAGTGAAAAAGGGTAGTTGTGGTTCCCGCACGACTGCCCCTTTTTTTTGGAATTATCCAAAGTCATCCTGATTCGTTCTACCACGATGGCTTTGGCTAATGAGTTTAATTCTACTGGCTTACTTCAATCGCCAGTCACCTGATCCTATGTGCAGGTCTATTTACAAAATAGCCTTTAAAACAGTCCTGCCTGAACGTTTTAGGGTGGTCTTTCGTTTTTGACATCGCACGCCTCATTACCTATTTTTGAGTCCGTAATTGAGGATTCAATCAGTCAACAGGAAGCAATTTATGCAACCCATTCAATGGATGATCGCCACATTCGTGATACTAAGTGGTTCATTCTGTTTCGCCCAAGACTTTCAAACAGGCCCCGACACTCAAAAACTTACAATTCCGATGACTCCGGCCGAGGAAGCTTTAAAAATGCTCCATATGCCGGAAGGCTTCCACGCGACGTTGTTTGCCGCCGAACCCGATGTCCACCAGCCGATTGCGGTTACGACTGATCCCAAAGGTCGATTATGGGTTGCCGAATGTTACACGTATTCCGATCGAAAAACCAATTACGATCTCAGTTTAAATGATCGAATTGTCATTTTTGAAGACACTGATAACGACGGCGTTTTTGATAAAAGAAAAATTTTCTTTGACCAGTTGAAACAACTAACCGGAATCGAAATCGGGATGGGCGGTGTTTGGGTGACAGCAGCGCCCAACCTGCTTTTTATTCCGGACAGTGATCGGGACGATATTCCTGACGGCCAACCCCAGGTCATTCTGAATGGATTCGAAAACAATGTTGTGCGGCACAACATTGTTAACGGTCTTAGATGGGGTCCCGATGGTTGGTTGTATGGTCGTCATGGAATTCAAGGGTACTCTTTTGTTGGAAAACCAGGTGCCACTCAATCCCAACGAACGCCAACAAACTGTTGCATTTGGCGTTATCATCCAAATCATCAAAAATACGAAATCGTTGCCGACGGAGGCACGAATCCTTGGGGATTTGATTTTGACGAACATGGTGAAATGTTCATGATCAATACGGTGATCGGCCATCTTTTTCATGTCGTACCCAACGCCAAATTCAAACGGATGTATGGTTCGCACTTTAATCCGCATCTTTATCATTACATCGATCAAACTGCTGATCATTTTCACTGGGATACTTCAGAAGAGACTTGGTTTGCGACCAAAAAGGACGGGATGACCGATGGTACTGACCGAGCCGGTGGGGGGCACGCCCATACCGGACTGATGATCTATCAGGGGGGAAATTGGCCAAGTGCATTCCATAACCATTTGTTCACTGCCAATTTTCATGGACGGCGAATCAATTGTGAACATATCCATCGGGAGGGAAATTCTTACACGGCGCATCATGATCGCGACTATTTTAAGTCGGACGATCCTTGGTTTCGCGGGATTGAAATGGTTTATGGACCAGACGGCGGGGTGTTTCTTTTGGACTGGTCCGACATCGGTGAATGTCATGAGAATGATGGCATTCATCGGACCTCGGGACGAATTTTTAAAATTGTTTACGAACAACCCGGCAAAATTGAATCCGAGGATCTCACGGCCGAAAGCGATGAAACTCTTGTCAAATTGTTGACCCATCCCAATGAATGGTATTCCCGACAATCAAGGCAAGTTTTGACCGATCGAGTTGCCTTTGGGGATCAGGATCAAACGAAGTCGATCGTCTCGCTGCTTGAGCAAAATCTAGCGCAACAAGCCACGGCCAAAAATCAGCTTCGATTACTCTGGGCGCTTTATGGATGCGATCAAGACTCCGAACAATTGGTTCGTAGTTTTGCTGAAAACGGAAAAAGCGAACACGTACGAGCTTGGGCAATACGGCTGCTTTGTGACGGGTTGAAGGAGCCATCGAGGCAGACTAAGGAATTGCTGATCCGTTTGGCCTCGGATCGTTCTCCGCTAGTTCGGCTGTACGTTGCCAGTTCCATCTCTCGATTGGATGTGGAGACAGGACTCCAAGTAGTCAGACGCTTGATCCTGCACGCTCAAGACAGTGCCGATCGAGTTCAGCCCTATTTGATTTGGTTTGGATTGGAAGAATTAATCAGTCGCGTTATCGAGTCCAAAGTGGCCGATGTCGATCCCTCAACCTGGTCGGATCTGATTCGCCATTCGAGGATGCCGTTTATCAGTGAGAGTATTGCTCGACGATGGATGCACGAGATCGAAGAGTATCCCGAAGTGGTCGAATGTATGGTAGGTGAATTCGAAGAATGGGACGTCGAAAAGAATGATCAAGTCCTGTCTGGGATGGCAACCGCTTTAAAAGGTTGGGGCAAAGCGAAGCCGCCACGCAATTGGTCCTCTTTGATCGCCAAATTGGAACGAAAAGAATTCAATGGTGTGTCCAAGTTGGGTAGGGATCGAATCGGAGAAATTAATTTGGTGTTTGGCGATGGCATGGCGCTCGAGGAAGTCAAAAAAGTCGCGGCTAATCGCAAACTCGATTTTGGCGTGCGTTCTTCGGCATTCGAGACATTGGGGAGTTCGCCCAACGCAGCTCAGTATTTTTCGTTCTTTGCCAATCACCTTAACGACAAAGGGTTGGCCAATTCCGTAATCAAAGCGCTCGCTAACTGCCCCCAGAATGAGGTTGGCGATCTACTGCTCAACCGGTTTCCTCATTTCAATCCAGAAGGGAAGTCGCTAACGATTAACGCACTTGTCTCTCGTTCTGATTGGGCAGAAAAATTGTTAATTCGAGTCGGTAAATCTGAGATTGACCCTAACTTGCTCTCGGCATTTCACGCGAGACAGATTTCAAATTTTGAACAAGAACCTCTGACAAAATTGCTGGTTCAAAATTGGGGAGAAGTGAGAAGCACACCGAAAGAACGCCAGCTGAAAATCGAAACTCTCGAAACGGAACTTATCCAGCAATTGAAACACGGATTCGATATGGCCAATGGGAAAAAGCTATTCGAAAAAAAGTGTGCCAGTTGCCATATCATGTTTGGAAAAGGAGCCAACGTGGGTCCCGATTTAACCGGTTCAGACCGACGGAATCTCGGGTATCTGCTTGAAAATATCGTCGATCCAAACGCTTCAGTGGCCCTGCCTTACCGGGCCAGCACGATTGTGACGATGGATGGACGGTTGTTTACCGGTGTGGTGATCGAAGAAAATGAAAAAACGTTGAAACTTCAAACGAAGGATCAAGTCAGAATCGTCGCCAAAAGTGACGTTGATGAAAGACGGCTATCCAATAATTCGTTAATGCCTGAAGGGATTCTCGACACGCTTAGCCAAGATCAAGTCCGTGATTTGATCGGATTTCTAAAACAGTAGTTTGGGGTTTTGTTAGTTGATCGCATAGATTTGCGGCGGCAAAGTTAAAACAGACTAGTGCAGCATCGGAGGCTTGCGCTAAAACCGGTCACCCAATGATGAAAACCAACTCATTGAATTGTTTTGACGCAAAAAGGGTGGTTGGCCGTTTCAACATGACCACGTTTTGACGAAAAATCCCGATTTTGAGTATACTGGTGGAAAATAACGCCAGAGGGCCTTCACGATGAAGCCGATTTTTTCTTACCTCTTTGCGATTGGGTTCTTATGTGTCAGCACCGCCCATGGTTTGCAAGAAGTAACCGAATTCGATAGCCAACAACTCGAATTCTTCGAATCGAAAGTCCGCCCAATCCTGGTTGATCGATGCTACGACTGCCACGGCCCTGATGCCTCGCCTGTAGAAGGCAGTTTTAGCATGGTATCTCGCAAGAATATTATTGCTGGGGGTGACACCGGCCCAGGCATGGTTCCTGGACATGCAGACCAGAGCTTAATCATCAAAGCGATTCGGTACGACGATGTTTACGAAATGCCTCCGGATACCAAAATGCCGGACAAGGAGATTGAGATATTGACGCGGTGGGTCGAAATGGGGGCTCCCTGGCCATCGCAGACCGATGTCGACGTGGAAATCAAAACCGGGTTTGATTTGAACGCTCGCAAAAAAGAGCATTGGTGTTGGCAGACTATCAAACGATATCCAGTTCCCAAAATCGAACAATCAGATTGGCCACGTGATCCGATTGATCACTTTGTGTTACGAAAATTGGAAAAATCGGGCTTGGTTCCGAATCGGAATGCTGAAAAACGAATTCTGATTCGGCGGCTCTATTTCGATTTGATCGGACTGCCGCCAACACCTAAGGAAATTCAAAGGTTTGTTGAAGACGATTCTTCGACTGCGTGGGAAACCGTAATCGACGAGCTACTCGATTCGCCGCATTTTGGCGAAAGATGGGCACGGCATTGGATGGATTTGATTCGTTATGCCGAATCGGGTGGACACGAATTTGATTATGCCATTCCACATGCATGGCGATATCGGGATTATCTGATTCGCGCGTTTAATGAAGATGTTTCATATAAACAAATGGTCCATGAGCACATTGCTGGCGATCTGATTCTTAACCCTCGACGTCATCGGACTGAGGATTACAACGAATCCGTGTTGGGTACCGGATTCTGGTTTCTCGGAGAAGCAAAACATGCACCGGTCGACTCGCGTCTAGAAGAAGCGATGACAATTGACAACCAGATCGACGTCATGAGCAAAACTTTTTTAGGATTAACTGTTGCCTGTGCTCGATGCCACGATCACAAATTCGATGCGATATCAGCGGAAGATTATTACGCGCTTTCGGGGTTTCTGCAAAGTTCGCGTCGGCAAGAAGCGATGTTGGATCCCGGGAGAAAAATTGAGAAGGCTTTTGAAAAAATCCAGCGATTGAAAACGGAGGCAAATCGATTGACTGCTTCGATGATCGCTGAAATTCGCGGTATGGACCAAGACCTTTTGGCCGAATATCTGCATGCCAGTATGGTGTTATTGCGAAAGAATCCGTCCTGGTTGCGAACTGGTGCCGCTGTGTTCGAGGCAGAATCACTGCGAAAATATGAGGTCACCGCTGGTAAGGTAGAAGTTCAGAGACTTCGCCGTCAGAAGAACATCGCCTGGCAGGGCGATCAGCACCTTTGGTGGCGAGATGGAAAACAGGGCGACAGTTGGACACTTCCCTTTTCAGTTCCCACCGAAGGTACTCGTGTTTACGAAATTCGAGCCGTATTCACCAAAGCGTCCGACTACGGAAAAGCGGAAATCACCGTCAATGGCAAAAAGGCTGACACAGAGTTCGATTTTTACAGTCCGAGACTCACCAATACGGGCGAGGTTTCGCTGGGTGTATTCGAGCTGGATCAAAACAATGAAATAAAATTTGTCCTCAATGCACCCAATGAACGGGCCGCTGGCAACCAGATGGTCGGAATCGACTACCTTAAACTGGTGCCAATCGAAGATTCAGCTGAAACGAAACGGTCCGCGATCGTTGCGACCGCTCAACAGTTTGGACTGGGGTCGGATGAACTTCAGGATTTTGTAAATTCCGTCTTGACCTCGGGTTTTGAAAACACAGACCACCCATTGAATTGCTTGTTCTTAGCGTCCACGCACCGAGGTGACGTCAATCAAAATTTTGCGAACCAACTATTCGAAAAAGTTGAAAAAAGTCAGAAAGCCCATGACCAGTGGGTCAACCAATCCACGCCTTTTCAAACATTTGATCAGGGCTTGCCTAAAAACTGGTTCCGCACTGGATTTGCATTTGATTCGTCTAACGATGACGCAGTTCAATTTTCGGCTGTAACAGACTGGATCAAACCGAAAGGAATTCTTTCCAGCGGTTCCAATGGCGGCCGCTTTTATGGGGTCGTTCGTTCGCCCACTTTCGAACTTAAAAATAGTCACGTCCACTACCGAGTCAGAGGAAACAATGTCACTGTTCGCCTCATCATCAACGGCTATGTCATGGATGATTTTAATGCACTGCTTTTTCGCGGTTGCAAGTTGTTACTGAAACC
>JBCCSJ010000302.1:0-6788 GCA_039200505.1 Planctomycetota bacterium
ATTTTCGAACTTATCGTTTCAACTTTCCAAATCGACTGAATGCCGGAATTTTTCGGGCTTGTTAAAGCACTACTAACCCTAAATTTCCGATTATTCCGGAACTGAACGAATTGATGAGTCTTGGAGCCATCCAGAATCGGGAAAAATCATCGCGTCATTACAATAAGTGGGCGGTTCGGGACATCTGATGAGCAACCAAAATGATAGGTAAAATCTTGAGAATACCGAGATTGCCTTTTCCAAACCTTGAGGACGTTAGCGGATGATTCAAGCCAATCCCTACTCACGATTTTGCCTACTTTTATTGGCCACTTGTTTGATTGCGTCCAACTACTGCAATATCGTGAGCGCTCACGAACCGGCTCGTACGTCTGCCAAGTCGAAATCGAAATCCGAAATTCAAAAAATTAGCGACCAGATTGATGAACTGGTCGAACAAAAACTTCAACAATCCGGCCAGTCCATCAACGAGTTGTCCAGTGACGAAGTCTTTTTAAGGAGAGCTTACCTGGACATCGCTGGCCGAATCCCGACAGTCAAAGAAACAAAAGAATTCCTTCGTTCCTCCAGTAGCCAAAAGCGGTCTGATCTGATCGACGAGCTTTTGGATTCTTATGGATACGTGAGTCGGCAATTCAATTTCTGGGCCGACATCCTGCGAGTGAAAACCAGGATGCCAGGAAACCTCTCCGGGGTCAGCTACATCGACTACCTAAAGGATTCTTTACAAGAGAATAAGCCATACGATGAATTCGTAAGGGAATTGATCACTTCCGACGGCGCGAATATGAAACGAGGCAACGGAGCGGTAGGTTATTATCTTCGAGACCGAAATATGCCCGAAGATAATATGTCCAACACGGTTCGGATTTTTCTGGGTACGCGACTGGAGTGTGCCCAATGTCACGACCACCCGTTCGATAAGTGGACTCAGCGTCAATATTTCGAGATGGTCGCCTTCACCGGAGGCCTTCGATATCGCAACGAAGACACACCGAAAGCAATCGACGATGTTCGCCGGATGGTCCGCAAAGGCGAGATTCCTCGAACAGCTCAAGGAGTTGTTAATCGACTCAGTCAACAGGTAACGTACGGGATTTCCGGTGGAGGGACTGGGTTGGCTCGGCTTCCAGAAGGATTTCTTGGAGAAGACGGCAAAGAAGGAGAGATCGTTGTCGGCAAAACAATGTTCGAGGGTAAAAAGCTTGTAGATTCAAAAGTCCCCCGTAACACCAAAACCAAATTCAAACGGCGTGGTAATGCTCAACAAGGTTTTATCCCGGGATCGAAAGATCTCCAATCGCGCGAAGCGTACGCTCAGTGGATGACCGATCCTGGAAATCCACGTTTCGCAAAAGTGATCGCCAACCGAATGTGGAAACAGGCACTTGGGTTGGGTTTGATTGAACCAATCGACATCATCGAAGACGGGACGGAAGCTTCTAATCCAGAATTGATGGATTTCCTGACCGAAACAATGATCGAACTTGATTTTGATGTTAAGCAGTTTCTGCGAGCGATTTACAACTCTAAAGTGTATCAAGCAACATCCTATGACAAAGACATTCCCGATCCAGCAGAATACGGATTCAATGGTCCCGTCATGCGACGCCTTTCTGCTGAACAACTCTGGGATTCCTTGCTCGTTCTGACCGTGGATGAATTCGACCAACGAAAATCGACGCCCACCGCCTACAACCGCTACGGGATGTCAGGCGACCCATATGAAAATTATGAGCAGTTGGTCAATATGAGCGTCAATGAACTGAAGAACTTGATCACAGAACTTTCCGACAAGTCGATGAACAAACGAAAGCGTCAAGTCGATCCGAAAGTTGCTGCCGAAAGAAAACGTCTTCAGGCAAAAAGGAAACAGCTTCAATCGCAATTGAAACAGGCTCAGAAAAGAAGAAACACGCCCCAGATTCGAAAACTCCGCATCGAGATTGCCAAAACCGAAGCGGAATATAAAAAAACTCTTGGAAACGGAAGGTCACTGCTAAGAGCTTCCGAACTTGAATCTCCTGCACGCCCCGGCCACTTTTTGCGTGAGTTTGGCCAATCGGATCGCGATACGATCGAAAATTCGAACACCGATCCAGCAGTGACGCAGGTCCTTTCGATGATGAATGGATACGTCGAACAAAAAATCACACGCGATTCTTCAAGCGTGTTGATGCAGACCGCGTTGACCGCAAGATCGGGAAAAGAGTGTACCGACTTAATCTTCCTTTCCATGTTGAACCGGAAACCCACTGCGGCCGAAGCCAAGGAATGGAAGTATGAGTTTGAGTCGGCAGTGAAACAAAAAGATCCCGCGAAAATCAAAGAGATCTACTCGGATCTGATTTGGATGCTCGCCAATTCCAACGAATTCATCTTCAACAAATAGTCTTCGAACCGATTCTGATTCTGATTTCGACGACCTTACGAAAGTTAAAATCATGTTTGATTTGAAAAACGTATCTGATCCCGTCACACGCCGAGCTTTTGTGACAGGCGCCGCCAAATCATTCTTGGGGCTTGGGGCAATGCCACTGTTATCCGGCATGGCAGCAGGAGCGATCGCACGAGGCCAGGCAATCAATCCTGGAGCCAAGGCAAAGTCGGTGATCTATCTTTACATGAATGGAGGGATGAGTCACATCGATACGTTCGACACGAAACCCGGTGCTGAAACACAGGGCCCAGTCGAGTCGATCAGCACCAGTGCCGACGGTGTCCAAATCAGCGAATACTTCCCCAAGCTTGCCGGCCAAATGCACAACGTCGCCGTGGTTAATTCGATGAATTCAACCCAGGGCGCTCACGCTCAAGGACGATACTTTATGCACACCAGCTATTTTGTGCGGGGAACCATCAAGCATCCGGACATGGGTGCCTGGACGTCTCGATTCCTGGGCAAAATCAATCCTTCATTGCCCGCCAACGTAAAAATTGGCGGTAGCAGCGGACTGGGTGCCGGTTTTTTAGAATCTGAATTTGCCGCTCTACCCATTGGTAATGCAAACGATGGTTTGCAACACAGCCAACTTCTAAACGGTGTGACCAATCGCAGGTTCAACAAAAGGCTTCGTCGGCTCAAAGAGATGAACGCCTCTTTCACAACCAAATTCGACACGAAACAGGCTCGTGCCTACGCTTCAATGTACGACGAAGCGGTCAAACTTATGAAAAGTGAGGATTTAAAAGCTTTCGATCTGAAAGAAGAAAAAGAAGAAGTTCGCAACCGGTACGGCATGGAAGCATTCGGTCAGGGTGTTTTACTGGCCAGAAGATTGGTCCAACATGGCGTTCGTTTTGTGGAAGTCGATCTAGGAGGCTGGGACACCCACGGCGACAACTTTAACCGGGTGCAAGATCGAAGCTCGATCGTCGACCAGGCGCTTTCGTCTTTGCTGGAAGACCTTGAAACCGAAGGCATGCTTGATTCGACTCTCGTCGTACTGGCAACTGAATTCGGGCGGACTCCAAAAATTCACGTTGATCGGGACAACGGCCGCAACCATTATCCTCAAGCCTTTTCGTGCCTGCTGGCCGGTGGAGGGATTAAAGGTGGTATCAAGTACGGAAAAACCGACAAAGAAGGACGCGAGGTCGAAGAGAACATGGTCCTCGTCCCCGACTTCAATGCCACAATCGCCAAGGCTTTGGGCATTCCACTTGATAAAAAGGTCATGTCGCCGTCAATGCGTCCGTTCACGGTAGCGGACAAGGGTGAACCGATCCTCGACCTGTTCGCCTGATCCAAACTGGACTTAAATTTCGTTTTGCAACTGCACGTAGCCAACGGCATTCGACGTCGAAACAGACTACGCCGCGTCCTTGAGTTCCGCCCGTTCGCTCGACCGTAAGCGTAATTGGTTGCTAGTGAACAAGGGTTTGTGAATCCAAAACGCAATCTGTTGACGGTGCCCATCCCATTCGGCTGAATCCGGCGATAAACGATCGATCCACCATCCCGGAGATTCTACTGTCCGATGAAGGTTGTCTCCGTTTGGGTCGGTTACCCCTGAATGTCGACAAGATACTGAACCGTAAAAAGTACCTCCCTTGGCCAACACTCGGTCTACCTCAGACAGCAACTGATCGATGTCAACAAGATCGAGATGTTCCAAGACGTCAAAGCAGATCACTAAATTGAAGAAGTGATCGTCAAACGGAAGCGAGCCATTTTCGACGGCGTGAAATCTTTGGCTCGCACCTGGCACGTCCGCCATTCGTTGTTTCGCTTTGTCGATCGCCGAGTCACTGACGTCCACGCCAAAAACATTGGCGTCGAAAAAAGGGCCTGACAAGTATTGTGCCGCAAATCCAACTCCACAACCTACGTCCAGGTATCGACCAGAAATCCGGCTTAGACGGTCGGTCGCTTGAACGACCGCACGCAGTCCGGGGGAGTTTTCGGCCAAATTGTATCTGGCGTCTTGTTCTACCGTGTGGTTGTAGATCGCGCGATAGTCCGGCATCGGTTCTGTTCCTCGTCAAACGACTGCTTTACCCAGAATTAATTCAAGCTTATCTTTGGCCAAACCACTCAAGAATTTCTTGTGATTTCTCGGGGCCCATCGCTTTAACAGCCATCCTCAAGTCCTGGGGTAGCTGGTTGGCGATTTGTTTTTCGGTGGTTTCATAAAGCATTCTGCCATAGGACAACAAGTCTTCGGAACGCACATCGTCGATATCTAATTCAGTAGAAAGAAAGCCCTGGCTTAGGGCGGACACAGTTCCGATTTTTTCAACTTCTTTGATCGCTACGTAATTGAGTAGCTGGCTCCACTGTTCATCGGTGACCACTGCCTCCATTAGCAGGAGCCTTTTTTCAGAATCTCGAGTCAACTGCAAAATCTCTCGAATTTCTTCTACCTGATCCGGTCCGAGTTTCAATCTGCGATGTACTGGTGTCAGCTTCAGAAATCGGACCAAATCGATTCGATTCTTGGGTGGGCGTATTTTGTCTCTTTGAGAAAGAAACAGCCTTGAATCGAGGAATTCATCCCAAGACTTTTTATCCGATAAGATTCGGTCCAATTCACCTTTTTCAGTTGCTGACAATATCGCAACGAGCTTTTCGTTTGCTTCACGCCACATCTTTTTGGTTGCCACGGTTTCGTCCGCCTTTAGTTCGTTGAACTTATCCAGCGTTCGCTGAATTTCACTGGACTCAATATCGAACTGTTCCCTAAATTTTTTAGATTTTAGAACGGTTTCAAATCCTAACGCTTCCAGTTCCGCCAGATTTTTTAAGGTAGGAAACGCAGCCAATTGATCAACATTCAAGGATGAGAAAATTTGTTCTTCATACCGCTCAAAATGGTCTGCCATGTCCGACTCAGACTGCATACCAACAACCGTTTTGGATAACTGCGCAGTAAGTGTTTCGATCCTTTCCTGTCTCAGATTGTCAATTTCTGCCGCCTGATCTTTGGTCAGTGAAAGCCCTTCACGTACTGTTTTTGATTTGAGCAAAGATAAAAAATCATCTTTGAACCCCAAATCATTGACCCTGGAAAAATCGTGAAAAGTTTGGAATCCATTCGTACCTAATCCGATTCCGCTTTTGGCGGTATATCTTTTGGTAGGACTTGGTGTATTCCCGGCGTCTCCATTTTGACCAGTCGCCGAATCAGTCAGAGCTAAAGCGAGTCCAAAACTAAGAAGCCAGTACCAAAATCTCATTTTCACATCCCTCGTTTAACTCGTTCAAAATCAAATTCGATTATCAGTCGAACGTTTTGGAGTTTAGAGGTTTTCGTCGAATCGCAGGACACCAATATTTGCCCATAAAATTAAGCAACTATCCCTTGCTACTGTGCGAATCATCCACGTGCCGGTGGTCTGTGGGGTAAAATTAACGCATCGGCTTCGGTTCACTGGTAGGATTATCGAATGAAAAGCTTTCTGATTTTATGGTTGGCCTTTTTTATAACGAACCTATTACCACAATGGGTTCTCTGCCAGACAGAGATCCCATCCGTGTCCGACGGGCCCCCCGAGATGCGATATGTGTTTATCGGGTCAGAATTTATAGAACAGCAGATAAAGCATAACTTTTTTGAAGCTTACCTGACCCTGGCGTCAGACCAGCAATTTGAATATCGCAATCTTGGTTGGGCAGGCGATACGCCATCGTGTGTCGCACGTGGTTATTTCAATGGTGCCAAAGAAGGTTTTGTGAGGCTCAAAGAAGAACTCGAACGTCTTAACCCGACTCATATTCTGGTTTGCTACGGCGGAAACGCACCGCCCAACGAATTCGAGCCCGATTTTGAGCAACTGCTTGGCCTTCTGCAAAGCTACCCCGCCAAAATCACTTGTTTCTCTCACCCGGCCGCGGAGCACATTTCCAACCGGGCAATCGACGTCAACCCTATGAACCAAATGCGTCGGGCAAATGCCCGGATCATGAATCGGATGATCGCCGACAGAAGCAATGACCGGCTTAGGTTTATCGATCTGTATCAGCTATCGAAGCCAATCCTTGAAACTTCCCAGCTGTTGACCCATGACACCATTCGCTTTAACGAGCAAGGTTATAAAGAATTATCGGAAATCATGGTCAAAGAGCTCGTCGAGAAAACGATCGACCAAATCCTAGATCCTGATGATGTTGATGAAAAAAAGCTGGCTGAAATTCGACAACGTTTGAAAATCAAGAATGAACTTTATTTCCATCGCTATCGGCCTCAAAACGAAACTTACCTGAGAGGATTTCGAAAACACGAACAGGGACAAAATGCAAAAGAAATTGTTCAATTTGATCAACTCATTGATCGTGCCGAATCAAG
>JBCCSJ010000303.1:0-6744 GCA_039200505.1 Planctomycetota bacterium
AGACGGATCAGCTACAGCAGCGGTAAAGTCTGCCCTTTACAGTGGCTATCGACACATCGATTGTGCCCCGATTTATATGAACGAAAAGGACGTCGGCCAAGCCTTTTCTGAAGTTTTCCAAGAAGGCAGTATCTCTCGCGAGGATGTATGGATCACCTCGAAACTCTGGTGCAATCGACATCGTCGCGACCTGGTTGAAGGGGCGCTCAAAGAAACATTAGCGGATCTTCAACTTGAGTACCTCGATTTATACATGATCCACTGGCCGGTCGCTTTTAAGCACGACATTCATCGACCTGAATCGGGAACCGACCTTTTGAGTTTAGAGGAAATGCCACTGATTGATACCTGGGGTGCGATGGAGGAATGCCTCAAATCAGGATTGTGCAAAAATATTGGTGTCTGCAATTTCAGTCAGAAAAAATTACAGCTATTGCTAGATCAGGGGACCGTGAAACCCGCAGCCGACCAAGTCGAATGCCATCCTTTTTTTCCTCAAGACGACTTAAGAGAATTTTGTCAGAACAAGGGGATTCAATTGGTGGCATACTCCCCGCTTGGTTCGCCTGCACGCCCAGAACGAATGATTGGAGAAAATGATCCTAGTCTGTTTGAGCAGGATCAAGTCAAACAACTTGCGACATCCAAAGGGATCACGGTGGGACAAGTATTACTTGCCTGGGCAATTAGTCGGGGGACCGTAGCGATCCCCAAGTCAGCCAATCCAGAACGTCAGAAAGAGAATTTGGCGGCAGGGAGTATTGAATTAAGTGCCGATGAAATCAAACTGGTTGACGAAATCGCAATTCGCCATCGGTTTGTACATGGTGAATTTTGGGTAATGGAAGACGGTCCTTATACGCTTGCCAATCTCTGGGACGAATAATTCGCCGAACTTGATTACGCTTAGAAACAATGGCGGAAACTTCCTGACTTGGCCAGCCTTCTCAGGCCTACCGGGTCACCATTGCGTGCGTACGTCCTTTCAGCCAAATGGACAAAAGAAAAGAGTTCGAAAAAATTTTACTGGGTCATTTTTTTAGTTTCCTGCCTACGAATGGAAGAATCTAACTTGGGCTGAATTGATAGCGGCTCGTTGAATCTGTTAGCGATCAAATTCACTCTAAAGCCAAGTTGTCGCGATGGACCATGGCCGACCGAAGTTCGTGTCCGAAAAACCTTTCGATTTGAGTGGTTTTAAGACCAACAATTTTTTTGGCAATTTGGCTGTCGTATTCCACTAATCCGTGCCCGACTCTGGCACCGGAAGAATCGTAGACTGCGACGGTATCGCCGCGAGAAAAATTTCCTTCAACCTCAAGGACTCCTGCTGGCAACAGACTTTTGCCTGATCCGATCGCCTGGGTTGCTCCGGGGTCAATGACGATTTTACCTGCGACGTCCAACCCTCCAGCAATCCATTTTTTCTTTTCGTTCATTGGCGTCCCCGAGGGAGAAAACCAAGTCGATCGCTGGCCTCCGTTCAGGGAACCCAACGAAATAGCCCGGACTGGATGATTGACTTTGCCGGTCCCAATCACCATCGTCACGCCCGCTGACGTCGCAATTTTGGCGGCCATCAATTTGGTCCGCATTCCTCCTCGAGATCGAATCGACGCTGCTTCCCCAGCCATCGCTTCGATCTGTTGAGTCACTTCGGGAACTTCTTCAATAAAGTTGGGTTCCGGATGAGAACCGGGCGGCGACGAATAAAGTCCATCGACGTCTGACAATAAAATCAATAAGTCGGCACCTACCATGGAAGCTACGCGTGCGGCCAGCCGATCATTGTCGCCATACTTAATTTCTGAAGTTGCAACCGAATCATTTTCATTGATGATCGGAATCGCACCCCATTCCAGCAAAGTTCGAATCGTATCGCGTGCATTGAGGTAACGACGACGGGTTTCGGTGTCGCCAATTGTTAATAAAATTTGACCAGCGACAAGTTTTTGCTGTTCAAGCATTTCAGCAAACGCTTGCCCTAAACTGATCTGACCAATCGCTGCAGCTGCCTGGCTTTCATTCAGTTTAAGAGCCCGTTGTTGAAAATCGGCCCCCAAGTGATTGCGGCCCATAGCGATTGCACCGGACGAAACGATTAGCACTTCGCAGTTTTGCGACACCAGGAACGCGATATCTTCGACCAACGATTCCAGCCAATCGAATCGCAGTCCACGTTGCGGCGAGACGAGCAATGCCGAGCCAATTTTGATCACAATTCGACGGTAATTGGAAATGTCTCGATTCAAAAGACGGATCCTTTAATCGATAAATTCATCGGATGGGTCGAATGCCGGGACTGGAATATTCAGAATTTTCAGATTGCCAATGGTGCGATGGCGACATCCAGGTTTAATCATGATCGAAAATCCAGGTTCGATGTCAAATTTTGTTCCATCCAATTCGATCTGCCCACGTCCCGCTAGTACATAATAAAACTCGGTGGTTTTTTTGTGGTAGTGCGTTTCGGCATCCTCTTTTATATCAACCACGTGGACTGAAGCCACCGAATCGAGATCATCTGTGAACGCCCTACGTGCGGTGCCGCAGGGACAGTCGACAGGATTCAACTCGGAAAGATTGACGATTTTAAAGTTTCTTGTTTCCATTTCGTCTTCGCGTTTTAGATACCAGCAGTCCCAATCCGATCAAGATTTTCGCTTCAGAGGGTTCAGGATGAATCCAATTCATGGTCGCTTCCTCAACAGTGTAGAAGGATGGTCAATTTTCAGATCTGGGAACCAGGCCAGTTTTTTGAATTAATCGATCTCGGACTATCCTATGATTTTTAGTGCGCCCCTTCGGTCGCCAAAGAGTAGTAACAGTTGGCGATTTGGTTTCCGAGATATTGGCTCGAATCCCTCCAATTGAATGTGAGTTAAATCTCAAAACTTCGCAAGCTGAAATAAAGCGGTGGCGTTCATTCCGCTTCCGTTTCGTCAATCAAATATCTGGAATTTTGAGTCTGAACTGAAGGCACTCGGATAATGCTGAATGAGCGGGCGGACTTGATTGTCTGGCCAAAGAATTGAAATCACATCAAAACGATACGGGCATTCGGTCAGCCCATGCCATTTTAAATAGCGTTTCGATGTTTCGCAGATTTGTCGCTGCTTGACTGAATCAACCGCTTCGATTGGAAGGCCTGCCGAATCCGTCGCCCGAGTTTTGACTTCCACAAACACAATTGTGTTTTGATCGACAGCAACCAGATCCAGTTCGCCAAATCGATCCGAGTAGTTCCGATGGACAATCACGAGCCCCTGTTTTAACAGATATCTTTCGGCTTCCCGTTCTCCCCGATCGCCGAGTGAGGAAATAGGGGCCCACCAGTCGAAAAATCGGGTGATTCGAGGAGCAAGAACGACTCGGTGAAAAATTTTGCGGACCAATTTGGTCACACCAATATCGGCAAGGACATGTGAAAACATCCTAACATCTTATTCATCTAAGTAGGCCGTGAAAAGCGGTGCCTGAAAGTCGCAAATGTGTACAACATTTCCGGAATCACAAGTCTTACCTTTCAAAGTCGAAAACTCACAAAAACTGGCTCAAGTTCAAAATCGAAATAGGTTATTTGTCGCTTTCCTTTCCTTTGCCCGATTCTTCTGTTGAACCAGCTTTTTCGCTTTGCGGGCTAACGGAAGATTCTTTTTCTTTTGTGGCATTAGACTTGGTTGAGTTCGATTTTTCTGAATCTAATTTATTGTCGGATTCCGTTTCAGATTTCGTCTGACTTGCGTCCGTTTTTTCAGGAGCCCCGGTTCCAGTGCTCTCAGCAGGCGAAGTCTCGGTCTTCGGCTCTTCAACGGCCGGACTTTCTGTAGCATTTTCGGCAAGTCCGGAGTCAGTTGCTTCACCCGGTTTTGTGCCAGAAGGAAGATCCAGATCGGGGAATTCAATGGAGGGACGCTCGGGAACTGGTAAGCCAGGGGCATCACCCATTTCGTCTTTCCAACTTACGAACCTTTCATAGAAATCGGAGTATGCGGGGTTTTTGGTTCTTGCCAATCCACGTTTGGCAGAATCGGCAAATGCCCAATCGGGTGCCTGTTCGACAAGCTCTTGGTACAAAGCTTGGGCAGCCTCGAACTCGCCGAGGCTTTCGTGGGCATAGGCTAGGGCAAACTGGGACCGTCGCTGCAACATGGAAGATTTGGCGGAAGCGGGAGCCGCTTTGACTTTTGAATAGGAGTCTTTTGCTTTTTCGATCAGACCGAGTGCCGTTTCTCGATCAGTCGTCATCTGCTGCAAACCCATTCTCATTTGAAAGTCGCCAGCGATTTGCGAAGCCCAGAGACCCGCTTTTTTTTCCGGATATTGATCAGAAACTTCTCTTAAAGTCGAAACATCTCCGGTGTTCAATGCGATTGTGGTGGAACTGGTTAATTCGCGCCACTCAAGAGCTTTATTTTGGAAGTCAGCCTGAAAGTAGTAGGCAACTACAAAAAAGCCAAGCACACCAGCAACTATCGCCAATATGATTGTAGATGCGTAAGGCTGGATCGCTTCGAGTGCCTTTTCACCGGCGGTAGGGTCATCGATTGGTTCTTGAATCACTTCAAGCTGTTTGGGCTTGCTCTTTCTTGCCGCCTTCTTTTTACTCATTGCCTAAAACCAAATTTGTTGTGTTTGACCGAATTTGCGTGAAAATAACCGGTAATCGAATAAGTATAGAGGCGAATTTTGCACTTGGTCAATAGCGACCGATTTCGCTGGGCGCCAATTTGAGTCCTCGATTTCGTGGATATTCGACAGCTTGTGTCGACCGCGAGTTGGAGTTGATCTAGCCGGACTTAAAATTGGATCCTCACAAAAAATAGAGGTCGGTGTTTCAATCGCTCCGTCGCCGGAATCAATTCTCAACAAAATCCCACAAACCTAAAATGGCCGGACCTTGCCGGTTGGAATTTTATACCTTGGTATGTCATGAGTGGCCTCAATCCACATCAAAAGGAAGCAGTCAATACCCTGGCAGGGCCGATGCTGGTTTTGGCGGGCGCGGGAACTGGAAAAACCAGAGTCATTACGTTTCGAATTGCAAATTTGATTCGGACCGGTACTCCCCCTGACAAAATCCTTGGGATGACTTTTACCAATAAAGCAGCCAACGAGATGAAAGTTAGGATCGGGGGGATGCTTAAGGGAGGCAAAGCAAAAAAGCTCAAAAAGAAAAATCCTGACGAATCAGCGGTGGCCCCCACTATCGCCACTTTCCATTCCCTGTGTGTGAGGATTTTGAGACGACAAATTGAAGCGCTTGGGTATCCCAAGAAATTTGCGATTTACAATCGAGGTGATCAGGAAGCTTTAGCCAGAACGGTCCTGCGCGAGATTCGAGTCGCCGATAATCTACTTACCCCGGCCCAACTTTTATTTTGGATTGGCCACTGGAAATGCAAGGCGATGCGCCCTAGGGCGGCGATCAACGCTAGTGAGTCGGACGCACAGCATTTGGCGGCAATAGGATACCAGCGGTACCAAAAGCAGTTGAAATTGAAAGGCTGCGTCGATTTTGATGATCTGTTGTTGTTGACCGAAGAGCTTTTTCAAACCAACGAAGACATTCGAAAATCAGAAGCGGATCGTTTCGAGCATATTTTGGTTGACGAATATCAAGACACGAACGATAGCCAGTACCGAATTGTCAAAGCGCTTGCCGAGCGGCATCGAAATCTGTGCGTTGTGGGTGATGATGATCAATCAATTTACGGCTGGCGAGGAGCCGAAGTCGAACACATTTTGTCGTTTCGCCGTGATTGGCCCGATGCCAAAGTCATCCGATTAGAAGACAACTATCGATCCACCGAAGCGATTATCGGTTACGCCAATACTCTGATTCAGTTCAACTCCGTTCGACACGATAAAGTTTTGCGTGCGGCACGCGGTGGAGGAGAAAAACCGATTGTTCGACAATTTGAAAATGAAACACTAGAGGCTCAGGAAACGGTTTACGACATCCGTAAACGGATCGAAGGCTTGCACCGCGAGCCCAGAGATTTTGCAATCCTGTTCCGAACTAACGAGCAACCAAGGATCTTTGAAACGGAACTCAGAAAGGCAAAACTTCCCTATGTCTTGGTCGGCGGGATGTCGTTTTTTGATCGCAAAGAAGTCAAAGATTTATTGGCTTACCTGCGGCTTGTCGATGGTGAACCGGACGAAGTATCCATTTTAAGGGTGATCAACACGCCACCTCGCGGCATTGGAAGCAAGTCGACTGAGAACCTTTTGAATCACGCGATTCGAGAAAGAATTCCCCTTTGGGATTTAGTGACCGGAAAAGTAGATCGTCCAAAATTAACATCGGCGGCTAATCGGGGTTTGGATGAGATCGCTCGTACGGTCCGAAAAATCCATTCCAAAAATGAATCTGGTTCGATGGTCGATCTGTGCAAAGATACCGTTTCCTTATTCAAATATCGCAGTGAAGTGGATCGAATTTATAACGATCCTGATGAGCGAGAAGCAAGGTGGGTCACCGTAGAGCAAATCGTGAATGCGATGGCCGAGTACGAGTCTTCAGCCAAAAAACCCAGCCTTAATGACTTTCTAGACAAGCTTCTGTTAGGAGAGCAGGACGCCAATGATGAAAAAGAAAAGCAACTTAAAAAGAATGCGATCGCATTAATGACGATGCATAGCGCAAAGGGGTTGGAGTTTCCCGAAGTCTACATCGTTGGAATGGAAGAAGGAATCATGCCTCACCACCGATCACTCGAAGAGGGTGAAACTGTTGAC
>JBCCSJ010000304.1:0-6730 GCA_039200505.1 Planctomycetota bacterium
AACAGACTTTGAAAGTCGGGATTTTTGATTCTATGGGTTAGCCCATCTATTTTTTGCCGTTAAAAATAGCGTACTGTCCGGATTGTGAGAGCAATGACGATTCTGAGTCCATTGATTAATGCGATCAATGTAGATAGTCTCAGACGTTCTCATGGCTACATCGGTATCCACCACGAACCGGCTTATTTAATTTCGAATCCAACTTTTTCTAAAATGAACGTTGATCTTAGTCATTTTCCCAGCAAATCGAATCTCAATTTTATGGCCTATTGCAGCGTATCGCCCTTGAATCGACCTGCCGCTGAAAGAGCCAACCAATTTAATCATCGTCAAATGGAAGTTGGTCGAGGGATGTTATTTGAATACGTTGGTGAGCAAAATGTGGCCAAACGATTCCACCAAAACTTCGGCCAGCTATTGAAGACTTCGCCCGACAATATTTCGATGGTCACCAACACTTCCGAAGCTCTTTCGATGATAGCCAATGGTTACCCGCTGGAACCAGGCGACGAAATCATCAGCTACATCCACGAATACCCGGCAAATTATTATCCGTGGGTCGTGCAGACGAAACTTCGCGGTGCCCAACTGACTTTACTGTCGGATGTCCAAATCCCGCAGGAGGACCGCGATTACACCGGTCCGATTCCAGACCAATTTGCCCGAGGATGGAGTCTGGAGGAATTGGAATCAAAAATCAACGACCGAACCCGGCTGGTCGCCCTCAGTCACGTTCAGTTCACAAGTGGCTTTGCTGCCGATTTGAAAAAACTGGGGCAATTGTGTCGATCAAAAAATGTTGATCTAGTCATCGACGCTGCTCAGGGGCTCGGATGCGTCCCGCTTTATCCCGAAGAGAACGGAATCTCATGCATTGCTTCGGCTGGTTGGAAGTGGTTGTTAGGTCCTGCGGGAACCGGTGTTTTATTTACATCGCCGGAATTCCGTCAAAAGATCAAAATTACGATGTCCGGTGCCGACCATATGCTTCAAGACACGGAATATCTTGATCACACTTGGAATCCACACGAAACTGGGCGTAAATTTGAATACTCGACGGTTTCCTATGCTCTTTTAGACGGATTGTCAGTCGGTTTGGAGACTGTCTTTCTTCCCAATTCTATGGAAGAGATCTTTGCTCATAACGTTGGACTGCAAGAACTTGCACTCCAACACCTCGATAAATCAAAGTATCAGCCGATCGTTCATTTGCCTGAGCATCGGTCAGGCATTTTGGCTTTGATTCCCAAATCGGATAACGCCAAATCAATCAGCACTCAGTTAGATGCGAAAAATATCATCATCACGCCGCGCGACGGCTATTTGCGATTTGCGCCTCACCTATGTACGACCGAAGACGAGGTGGTCTCTGCGGTTGAAGCGTTGAATAAGATTTAGATAATTGAAGAAATTAGGCAAGTCGATCGAACTCGTAAACTCGGAGAAACGCAAATTCATCCCAACTCGAAGCGTTAACAGGGAACTACAAAGAACTGGCTTTATCGCTTAGTCACGGTTTCTGTTGTGATTTTCAGCCCTGCATTTCACGATCCTGGAGATAATGATATCCATGAATTCGACGCATCAGTGGTGGGTCAACTAAATCGTTGATATCCCTCACTTTCGTATCAAAATTGGGATAGGCATTAAGTCAATTATCATGACCTGTCGAGAAATTTTTGCCGGGTTGATTTGTCGAATTTTTCGATGGCATAACGAAGCATCGTTCGAGGCATCCTATTTTTGTACTGGTTCAAAAACTGGACCAGTAAATCTTTATCCTGTTTCCCCAATTCTCTCAACATCCAACCGACCGCTTTGTGGATCAAATCGTGTGGGTGGCGAATCAGTAAACTCGCGATCTCAAGAGTCGTCCCCAAGTCTTGTCGTTTGATAAAGTAATAAGTGGAAACGATCGAAATCCTGTTTTTCCAAAGGTGGCGAGCTTTGGCAAACTGAAACAGTAATTTACGATCTTTTTCAAACAGATAGGGACCGATAATTTTGTGGCATGTTGTATCCACCAAATCCCAATTATTCACCCTGTCCACATTTCTAATATAGAACTGGAAGATTTGTTTCTGTCCTTCATCGTTTTTGGCGTCATCAAATTGATGAACCAACACAAACAATCCCGTCAAACGACATTCGTGGTAGGGACTGTGGAGTAATTTTTGGACTTCTTCAAGCGGCAAGCGTCTCGATGCTTTGGCAATTTTGCGTTGTTTGGGGACAACAACTCCTAGAAACTGATCGCCTTCTCCATACTCTCCTGGACCTGTCCGGAAAAATTTCGGATAGAAAGCCGCCTTTTCGGCATCCCGTTGTTCCTCCAACCGTTTTCTCACCTGCGATGCAGTAGATATCCCTTCAAATTTTCTGGCCACAGCGATTCCTCTGGGATTGGATTCAAGAATCTGCAAGCGAATTTTCTTGAATGCTCGAGTCACAAAACAGATGGTACAGATTATGACGTTTGGCCCGTTAACCCAGAATGGGAAATTGAAATTGATGGTGGGATCTTTGCTCATTCGGTAAAGCGTGATGTATGTTTTCGCGTTGCGATATGGAACCGAAAAATTCCAGACACGGGTGAATTGGAATGAGCATTACAAAACAAGAAGTTAACGAATTTGATCAGCTTAAGCAGCGGATTCACGCCAAATTAATCGGAAAACTGGACTTAAGTCGAGTCGGAGATCTCGAGGGCGACGTGCTCCGTCGTGAGATCCGGGTCGTCGTAGAACACCTGTGCGACAGCGAAAACAGCCTTTTGAATCGGTCGGAAAGAGATCGGTTGGTTGAAGAAGTCCTCGACGAAACATTCGGACTTGGGCCCTTGGAGATTCTTCTCAAAGATCCGACGATCAGCGATATTTTGATCAACGGCCCAAAAAATATCTACTGCGAACGCGGTGGAAAGATGGAACGTTCCAATGTCGAATTCCGCGACAACGACCATCTATTACAGATTATTGACCGAATCGTTTCCAAGGTTGGACGACGTGTTGACGAAACTTGTCCGATGGTGGATGCCCGCTTGGAAGACGGTTCTCGTGTCAACGCGATTATCCCTCCGTTGGCGTTGGACGGGGCGGCGATGTCCATTCGTCGTTTTGGTTCTAACCCGCTGAAATTAGAAGACCTTTTGAATTACAAGGCTTTTACACCTGAAATGGTGATGCTGTTGGAAGGAGCCATGAAAGCTAGGCTCAACATTGTCATCTCCGGTGGTACGGGTTCTGGTAAAACGACATTGCTGAATACGCTTTCCAGTTTTATTGGCAATGAAGACCGTATCATTACGATCGAAGACGCGGCTGAAATTCAATTGCAACAAGAACATGTTGTCCGTTTGGAAACCCGCCCTCCAAACATCGAAGGCAAAGGAGCCGTCACCGCGACTGACTTGGTAAAAAACTGTCTGCGTATGCGTCCTGAACGTATCATCATTGGTGAGTGTCGTGGACCTGAAACCTTGGACATGCTTCAAGCGATGAATACGGGTCACGAAGGATCGTTAACCACGACTCACGCCAACACTCCGCGAGACTGTATCGCCAGAATGGAAACCATGATCATGATGGCCGGGTTTGAATTACCCGTCAAAGCGATGCGGACGCAGATCGCAAGTGCCGTCGACCTGGTTATTCAGGCGAACCGACTTCAAGGGGGACCAAGAAAGGTCACTCGAATTACTGAAATCTGTGGAATGGAAAATGACACCATCGTGATGCAGGACATATTCCGATTCGACAAAATGGGCGTCGACGAAAACGGCCGAGCAGTAGGACGATTCGTGTGTACCGGTGTTCGTCCAAAATGCATGGACAAATTGGAAGCAATGGGAATCAAATTGCCAGCAAGCATCTTCCGCGAAAGAGTCATGATGGAAGACTGATCCACTGTTATGTCAACCCTTGATCAGTGTTGAAAAACTGGAAGACCATTAATCAATAGACCAAATTAAAGAGCAAACCAATGATGACTTATGTTTTGATCGGGGCAATTGCTGTCGGAATCGGCGGCATGATCTTTGCTGCTTCCCTGATCTTCCAGGGTGGTGAACGCGAAATGGTCGAAGATCGGCTTGCGTCTTTGACCCAAAATGGTGGGCGAGGAATCAGTAAGTCTGCTGGTGATACTCCCAGTCTATTGAAATCACCGTTGGACGATGCCCCGAACAAAATCGAAGAATTCGCGAAACGATTCTTTAACCTGAAAGCGGTCCTGGATCAGTCCGGGACGGAAATTACCGTTTCCAAGTTCCTGTTTATGACATTTGCGGTTGGAGCTGCCGCAGCGGTTGTGACGTTTATTTTTTCACCTTGGAAATCGTTGGTCCCGGTCGCGTTTGTGCTATTTGCCCCCGTCCCTTTCGTTTACGTGTACTTTGTCCGAGGACAAAGACTCGGAAAATTTGCGTCCCAGTTACCTCAGGCACTCGACTTGATGTCTCAGGCACTTCGAGCCGGTCAAAGCCTTCCGGCTGGAATTCAATTGGTTGGCAACCAAATGCCGATGCCGATCGGACCCGAATTCGCCCGTGCATTTGAAGAACAGAATCTTGGCGTCAATCTTAACGATTCGTTGAACGAAATGACTGAAAGGATCCCTAATCTCGACTTAAAGTTTTTCGCAACCGCGGTTGTCCTTCAACGACAAACCGGGGGTGACTTGGCCGAGATCCTGGACAAAATTTCGCAACTCTGCCGCGAGCGATTCCAAATCAAAGGTCAGATCCAGGCTTTGACTGGAGAAGGACGAATCTCGGGTATCGTGCTTTTGGCGTTACCGCCAGCACTGTTTGTCGTGATGCTTTATCTGAACTACGAATACGTGATGAAGCTGTTTAACGAACCTTTGGGCCAAAAAATGCTGATGGTGGCGATCTTCCTTCAGTTTGTTGGTGCATTTGCAATCAAGAAAATTATCGATATCAAGGTATAGAACAGTGATTCTTTTGGGACAAATACAGATGATTGCCGAAGTCGATTTTATTGCCTTGATGCCATTTGCCATCTTTGCAGCCATTGCGATCGGTGCGTGGGTCGTTGCCGATAGCGTATTTAATGGAAAAACGAAAAGCGAATCTCGATTAGACCGGCTCCGGTCCGGCGGCAGCGGCAAGTCAGACATCGTGAAGCAGACCGGTGGATCCGCTCGAGAAGGAATCACGAAACTCCTCGAACAAGCCAGCCCCAAGTTCTCAGAAGCTCTAAAGCCAAAGAGCGAAAAAGAGATCAGCGTTATCAAACAACGCCTCGACGAAGCCGGATTTCGTCACGAAAACGCAACTCAGTTTCTTTCTACGCTCAAAGTATTTGCAGCTGCAGCCGGATTTATGGTGGGCGGTGGTTTAGGACTGTTTCGGGCAGGATTTTCGACTTGGCCATTGCTTTATGCGATGTCCGGTGGTGTCGTGTTCATGTTTGTTCCCGAATTTATCCTTGGATTGATCGGTGGTGCCAGAAAACAAAAACTTTTTCTGGGACTGCCAGATGCTTTGGACCTAATGGTTGTCTGCGTTGAAGCAGGTTTGGGGATGGACCAGGCACTGCGAAGAGTCGCGCAAGAACTCGAAACAACTCACGAGATCGTGGCTCAAGAATTCAGTCTGTGTAACCAGCAACTTCAAATGGGATCCACGCGTGAAACAGTTCTAACCGAGTTGGGGGAAAGAAATGGGGTCGATGATCTGAAAACATTAGCTTCCGTCCTGATTCAGGTGGATAAATTTGGTACCAGTGTGGGTAAAGCTCTCCGCGTCCAAAGTGACGCGATGCGAACTCGAAGACGTCAAATCGCCGAAGAAAAAGCAGCCAAGACTGCCGTAAAATTAATCTTCCCACTGGTATTGTTTATCTTTCCGGGAATTTTCGTAGTCCTTGTTGGCCCAGCAGCCATCACCATGGTAAACGAGATGCTTCCAATGATTGGCGGACGTTAATCGACTCGGACGTTAAACGATGAAAACCGGGCCGTTGGCAAACGGAGTGCAACCAAGTTTTTTGACCTTGAATTTGGTAATACCGTCAAAGTTTGCCGATGCGGATTCACATGAAGAACCCGACCGGCTTCGCAAAAATCGCATGCAGCCTGCAAAATAATCGTATTTTGAATACTCTTCGATACAAATCGACGAAGTTGAAATTCCGATAGAATCTGTGCGGGTGGTCCAACGGTACGTTCGGTTCATTACCGCGTATGCTTGGAAGGTGAACCATCTTTGCTAACGTGAATCGTTCGGGATGCCTTCCCAAAGGTATTACTTAAATTTTGGCCTTCGGATTTGGTACTGCTACGTTTGAGTACTAATAGGCCTCCCACAATCAGAATTTTGGATTGGTTGAAAGAAAGCCAAGGAGACAAGGAATGTCTAAAACACACAGGTTGTTCCTCGCCGTATTGTTTTCCGGTGCGGGACTGATGTTGCTGGGAAGCACATCCATGGCTCAGGAGTGCTCAAGCTGCAACTCAAACTTTAATGGGTCCTTTGGCTATAGCTCGCCTGCTCAAGCTTGCGGCGGAAAATGTGGTCGTGGCTGCGGCCTTTGCAGTGGGCAATTGAAGGCTAATCTGGAAGCGGCCCAGGCAAACAATGCTTTGGTTTACGCCCGCAACAACAATTTCCCCAAGCCATTTAATTGTGCCGATCGACAGCTCTATTTCTCGATCTGGTCGCCCATGATTGATCGAGGTTTTGAGACCCAATGTGTGTTGTCCAATG
>JBCCSJ010000305.1:0-6729 GCA_039200505.1 Planctomycetota bacterium
GCTAAAAAAACTTTTTTCTAGCTTTAGCATGGGACCGTTGGAATCAATCCAAAAAACTTTACTCGGTTCGACCGGTTGTATCTCGATTCCTAGATTTTGATAGAGCGATCTGAGTTCAGGCCAAAGAGCCTGATTCAACATCCTAGGAGGAACATCCAGTCGCAGTGGACCATCTTCGGTGGGCACAGATACGCCGTGAGAATCAATTCCAATTTGGTCATTTTTTTCGAAGAGTATGGGAGCGAACCCAGCGTCACGTAAGAATTTGCCCGCCGCCAAACCTGCGATTCCGGTACCAATGATTCCGATTCGGGTGGGGTTTGGCATCATATCAAGAAAATTCATGGATTGAGGACATACAAATTACCGAGACTTGGTCAATTGGATAACGTCCAATCAGCGATCCGTGGCGGTCAAATCAAGGGTGCACTCAGCAGGAAACGGTAACCGGGATCAACAATCGCTAGTTGTCAGCCTTACCGACCGCCTCTCGATTATTTTTTGTATTGTTGCTTTGACGATGACCGGACTTTACCACGCTTAGAATTTTTCTTGGTTCGTCCGTCGTAAGTTTTGAATTCAAAGGCATCTCCGATTAGCTCCTTAGCTTCGGCCTGTTGAATTGGGTTCAGTCTGGCAATCAGTTTTTCGCGAGCCTCTTCTTGAAGCTTTTTGATTTTTAAGGCGAGCTCCCGTTGGATCTCATCATCAGCGTCTTGGAGATCTTTGGCTTGTTCGTCCGAAATATCGAGTTCTTTTTTGACGGGGTTATCAGTCAGGACATCGACCAACGTTTTGACTTGCAAAAGTTGTTGCATTTTAATCTGACGCAGTCGTTTCAACTGGTGCGGTAACAAGAGTGACGATAATTCCGACTCCGTGTTGCTGCGTATTTTTCCAATCTGTTCGACAACGCCGGTTTGATCTGAGAAATCAAGATTACGAAGTTGCTCCGCCGCTCTGTTTTGAATTTGTTGATTAAGGCTTTGCAGTTCTTTGTATTGGTCGTCCACCATTTCAAGATCGGCTCTTACATCTGGATTGGACAAAATCCCGAGGGTACTGGCCTCGGTTTGATATTGTCCGGCGGTCGATCCGATCGGTTGGTTTAGAACGATGTCGTTTATCAACGGAATCATTGCTTGAAGTTCTGGACTTCCTCCTTCTCCATAGGCAGCGCCTTTGGCGGCTCCCATAAAGTCGTAATATTCTTGCTGCGATTGAAAGATTCCGACAGGTCCATCGGTGTCGGTTTTTTGGCCACGCAAATCAGCTGTGTGCCATACCAGCAACGTCAAAGATAAAATTAAGATTCGCATCGTGGCACCATGGAATTAAGGGGATCTTGTAAAATAATTTGGCTTGATCAAGCCGGACTTTCGAATTATTTCAACTTCGGAAAAGTGAAACGTCAAGCAAAACGGAAACGTCCACTCGCATCTCGGACACTCGCTCGTCTATACTACCAATCCGGCCCACGCGTTCGCTTCTGCACCGTCGAATATTATTACCTAACGGGTGAAAGAAATGATACTCGTTTGGGATCCAGATCACCAATCTCGCATTTGCTTTCAAACCTAACGATATTGCCATGCAAATCAAATTCCACCACATTTTATTGTTGACGTTGTTCTTGTTACCCGCCTTAAGCGGATGTGATCTCGGGATCGAAAAACAGGGCACTCCGGTCCAACTCAAGCCAGCCAACGTCGAAAAAATTGATACGCCTCCCACTAACTGGACTCGTGGAGAACGCGGCATCAAAGATGCTCCCACCAAAGGCGAATTCAAAGTCAAATTTGAAACTAGCAAAGGCGACTTTGTAATGTTAGTCCATCGCGACTGGGCTCCACTGGGTGCTGAACGCTTTTATCAGCTAATTGAAAATAAATATTACGATGGAGCACCGTTTTATCGGGTCGTTGTCGGATTCATGGTCCAGTTTGGCATGAACGGTGATCCACTGGGCACCCAGTATTGGGATAAAAATATTCCTGACGATCCAGTGAAGCAAAACAATTCGAAGGGGCGAGTCACCTACGCGATGTCAGGCCCCAATACTCGGTCAACTCAGCTTTTTATTAACTACGCGAACAACCAATTTTTGAACGGACAGGGATTTGCGCCTTTTGCAGAGGTCGTGGAAGGCATGGACACAGTCGAGTCGCTCAATGCTCAGTATGCCGAAGAACCCTCACAGGCAATCATGTACAACGAGGGCAATCAATATGTTTTCAAAAATTTTCCCAATATCGACTACATCATCTCAGCATCATTTGTCGACGACTCCGACGAATCAGCTGGGACGGAGAAAGAGTCGCAAAAAATACCTGACGATACCAAGCCGGATGAAAAGTCAGGATCAGCTGTCCAAAAGGATTCGGACTCAAAGTCTGAATCTCCCCAACCACCTCCTGCAAAAACCGAGAAAGAAGGAGCAGCGAATTCTGTTGATCAACTAGAGGAAACGATCACATTTCAATCAGCAGACGGAGTCTCGGTCACAGCAAATGCCTATTGTCCTCTTGCAAAGTCAGCCCCCTTTATTGTGTTGTGTCATCAGGCTGGATGGTCGCGTGGGGAATATCGAGAAATTGCGCCTAAGCTAAATGAGATGGGTTTCAATTGCATGGCGATCGATCAACGGTCAGGTGGCGAGGTGAACGGAATCAAAAACGCAACGATGGTAGCCGCTGAATCGGAAGGAAAATCGACCAATTTTACAGATGCCGAACAGGACATCATCGCGGCTATCGAATATGCCAAGAAAACTTACGCAGACGGAAAACTGATCCTTTGGGGCAGTTCTTATAGCTCCGCGCTCGCTATTCGAATTGCCGGAGAAAATGAGGGACTGGTTGACGGGGTATTGGCATTTGCCCCAGGTGAGTATTTCCAGCGATTCGGTAAGCCAGCAGATTGGATTACCCGATCGGCTCAAAATCTCAATATCCCCGTTTTTATTACTTCTGCCAAAGCGGAACAACCAAAATGGGCCTCTATTTACGAAGCAATACCGTCAGAGACCAAGACTTCTTTCGTTCCCGAAACCAAGGGTAATCACGGTTCAAGAGCACTGTGGATCAAATTCGAAGATAGCGATTCTTATTGGAAAGCTACTCGCGAATTTCTTTCTCAATACAACTAAGGCGATTCTTCCAGATTTCTTTCTCCATCTGATTCTATTGGGTGACCTTGATTTTTTTGTTCAATGTCGTTGGCCGAAGGCACATCTTTTTATCACAAACTTGATAGTCGATTTGCACGTCGAGTTCGACCGGCAGAGTCGAATCGATTTTGAGCTGCCTCGAATATTTGACAGTACCCTTCAACAGAAAGTCAGTTGGTTTTTGAGGGGATGGAGTACCGATCGGTTTATCCCACTCGCCAACCCATGTTACTCCGTCGGTGGCCTCAACGTCGACTCTGAGGATTTGATTCCCAGAATTTGATCGAGAGTACAGATGCCAACCAGGCTTGATTTCGAATTCTAAAACGAGCCGATGAGTTGCACCCTCAGATTGGGAGTCAGACATCGTCGCCGACACTTTCACACGCCCCTCCGCCTGAAGAATCTGTTTTTCCGGTTTTGACTCTTTTGAAGTTGGCAATGTGGTTGATGATTCGGCAGAATTCACGGCAAATTTTGGTTTACGAAGATACAGCCAAATTGAACTGGAAACGCGGCTTTCTTCGAAAAAGCTTTTGATTTCATCGTCAAGTGCCATCAGCTGTTGCACGACTTTTTGATATTCCTGATCGGCTTTCTTTTTATCCTCTTTGCTACTCGATTCGTTATAAAGCGTTTCTTGCAGGATTTTTAGCTCTTCGGCGATCTTCAACTGTTTGGCATTTAGCTTTTCCTTCTGCCTCTGTTCTTCATCGGTAAGATCTCGGATCCGATTCATGTCGGTATAGTCACCAACTAACAGATCCAACTGTCCGTCTTGGTTGTAATCGTGAACAAAAATTTGAGCTCGAACCCCGGGAATAATCGACTCCCCAGCGCGAAGGTTTTGTACCATAAATTTTCGAGGGAATTGGTCATCGTCCTCACCCGGTTGTTCTTCGGGCGATCGCTGATGGGCCGGAGCGATCAATAACTGACGTGGCCCGAATTTCGGAGCAGACTGCGAGCCAACATTCCGATACCAACCTACACTTCCATCTCCTGAGCCAACAATCAAATCCCAGATACCATCACCGTCCCAGTCTCCAGTTTGAGGAGCAGCATGGCAATTCTCTTTAAGCGGCTCTCCTTCGACTTTGACTTCTATGCTGTCGGAGGAAAATTTTGGGATGTCTCGGGATCCAATATTTTTCCGCAAAAATAGTTTGCCACCAAAACTACCAATCAAAATATCGAGATCGCCATCTTCATCCCAGTCGACACAGTTTGGCCAGCTTCCAAATGAAGCGACGTGAAGCATCAACGCTTCCTGATTATCAAAGTCATTTCGAGTTTTCTCATCAAGCTTGTTGTACTCCGTAAGTTCTTTGGGATGATGCACTAACGGAAGTCCGGATTCGTCGACAATGGGTACTCCTTTGGTGTATTCGCCGTTGCCAAGTCCCTGAAAAAGGTAAATGTCGCCTGGATCGTAAGATCCGCTGATAAAGTCGAGTGTTCCGTCATTGTCGAAGTCCACAAACTGTGGGCTAGATGCAATGCATCAGTAAACGGGAGTTTTGGCAGCTTCTCCTTCGACCTGAAATTTTCCCTTCGATACGTATTGGGGTTGTTGGTTGGATCCCTCGTTCTTGAAAAACCAGAAATATCCTGGGAAATCGCCTACGAAAAGATCTTCTACTCCATCTCCGTCTACATCCGCGATACAGGGGCCAGCATGGGCAGAACTCGATAGTAGACCAATATCGATTGGTTCTCCGTCGGCTTTCAATCGAAGCGGTGCCTCTAAATCGTTTGCCAGAAGTGGGCCGACAGTCTCCTTGGATTTGGAAGTTTTATCCGCACCAGAAGAATCGTCGTCGTCCAGGTTTTTCGAATCGAAATCGACTGCTTCCGCACCAGCAGCAAGACTTTGACTCACGTCGACAGTGTTTTCATAGCTGGAGTTATAGCAACCGCAAGCAAAGCACAGTCCAAGTATCCAGAAAGGCCTACCGCTCTGGAATTTAAGTACCATCTTCTTAGATCCTTTCACAAGTCAATCCTTTCGAGTTCCTGAACGTGTCTGATTTGGCGATTCGCTAGATTATTCAAGGGCTTACGCTGCTACCGCCAAAACCCGCCGGAAGGTGGGATGCGAACGGTTCGAAATGATATTGAAATGAAAATCTGAGAGCCGCTTTTTAACTGAGAACATCTCTGGATTCGCCCAAGCGAATTTGTCACGCCAGTCGCGCAAATTTCCAAGAGTTGCCTGTAAACAATTTAACGAATGTTTTCTGTTCTGGCAAAGTTGAGATGTTCGTAAACCTGAAAGAAGGGATGATACAATTGCACAAAGATTGTGGCGGTCTAAGGCCTTGTAAGGTTACTTGCTGGGAACGCGGGAGCGTATTTTCTCGGCATCGGACGTCAGAGTGGAACGGGCGAAAAGGTAAGTTTAGCTTCTCGGATAGCGGTGCTACTTTTTATTTACAAGTAGATTGTCTGTGTCGGTTAAAAACCGACCTTTCTATGCATGTCGCGGAAGAAAATTACGTCTGGAGTTCAAAAATGCATCCGCGTTCCAAACTACCTACGTTGTCACTTGAAATGCGTTTGTTTGAAAGCCTATTGATTTCGGATGCTGCCTTCGCCTCGTAAAGTACCTGTGCAAATTGGCTTGAGGGGCCCGTTGGTTTGAACTCCACGGTTGATCGCAGGTTTATCATAGAACATCGCATATCCTATCACCTTCCCCGACTTAGAGTCAGCGACATAGCAAATCGAATTCCCGGGTGCCAGATTGCCGTTGTCCTGTCCCAGAAAATTATAGTTTCCAGTCGTTAACACGTAGTCGGCATCTCCCGCCTTGTCCAATCCAAAATCGACAGCAACGTTGGCTCGATAAATCCCTCCAACTTGGCCGGTTCTAGGGCTAACGATCCAACACTGCAATTCGCCCGAAGTGTGATCAAGAATGAACAAGCCCTCAACATTTCCATCGATTAACCCAGTAGCCATCGAGATCGATTTTCCGCGGGCGGCCGTTGCAGCATGGAGAGCTAACGGCCCGTTGAATGACGGTTTATCAGCAAGGCGATTGCCAACATAAGCACCGACACCGGATGCAATTGCTACAAAACAGCCCAGAGCAATTACAACGAAGTAAAATCGCCACGAATTTTGTAGTACTGAATCAGCTTTCATCTTCTCTCCAAGTTGATTTCTGGCTTAACCCAAATGTTCGGGATACCATCACCCCGATTTAGTTTAGGCTTTTGACTCATCCCATCCAACGGTATGTCCCCTTTATTTTACTCAGCTACTAAGTTCCATCCAAATTTTTATTCCGGTATGATGAACACTTAGTCACACAATGATTGAAGAATCTCTAGCTGTTGCACCGGATCTTGCCCAATGCCCCTCTCCATTTTCCACCCTTTTGTCTATGTCTTGCAACTTGTCCTGTGTTTATTGTTTGTGAATCATGGATTCACAGACGAGCCGGTTGCATCAGATTCTAAAACGCCCACTGCAATTAAAGCTTTGATCATCGACGGGCAGAACAATCACAATGCCTGGCCTAAAACGACAGTCATGATGGAAAAGTATTTGGA
>JBCCSJ010000306.1:0-6709 GCA_039200505.1 Planctomycetota bacterium
GAAATTCGGTTGGGATAAACTGCGAGCTGTCGATCGTGCTCGCCCCCAACAGCAAATTGAAAAACCGACAGGTTCCCATAATGAAAGGAGCCAACCATGTAGATTTTGCCGGACCATCGTAGAGAACTACAAAGATAACCAGGATCAAGGCGATTCCAGTCGACCTGGATACCGCTAATCCCGAAGAGGCTTGAGCGAGTAGCCCAGCAATAGCAGCGCAAGCCACGCCACCAACAAGCAATGCAAATCCAAAATTGAAAGTGGCTTTTCTGGAAATTTGCCCCGACGGGATAGGACGCTCAGGACGCTCAACCAGATCTTTTTCGAAATCAAAATAATCATTGAGCACCATGCCGGCGGTGTAAATCGCGGCCGAAGATAGCAGAAGAAAAATGAGCGGAATCGTTGGCGACCAACTTTGGTGCACAATCAGATAACCGAGTAATATATTTGAGAGAGCGGATGGGAGAATTGAAATCCTTGCCAGTTGCAACCACGCCTTCCAATTCTTTGGAGGTGGTTGAGGTGACGGCGTTGAGGTTGATCTCGATTGCGACATCATTCCATTTTAGTCGAAGTCGAATCGGTACTAAATTAGTACGGACGCGGTTGTTGGTCGATTCCAAACACCCTAAAGGGGCCTTACATAGACTTGGCTTCATCCCAAAAACCGCAAATTAGCACCAAAAGATCCAGCACCGACTTTGTCGCAAGTCGCTGCTAATGAGTGAATGGAACATCGGCATGAGTTTCGCTGACGCAAAAGCTAGCTTGGATGAGTGGACAAAAAAAAGAACCCGATGCACGTTTTGTAGTGCACCGGGTTCCACCCCCCTGGGTTTGATTTGCATAGAAACGGTATCGACCCAAACCGTCTGCGACTTTGGTAAATTCCAACAACTATGCAAAATCGAACGGTCGAGCCAAGGATTCTGTCATTTTCAATAAATGGGGCCACATAAATTTGGCTCACGGCACTCATTGAACCGATTAGATAAATGGCCCGGTAGGGCATCAAGGAATATCTTTCCCGATCTTCCTAAACCGTCGACTTGGACTTTAGATCTACCGTGAACCGATCAAATAGCTGGATCACTGTTTTACCTGCTTTGGTAATACCGTTGTGTATTGGCCTGAGTATGTATATGGGTGTCATGTATTTGCTCGAAAATGGCACGATCACAAACGAACTCGTCATTCGTTATTTGACAGGTCATCCTATCTCCAAAGTGACGATGGGGATGTTCCTGGTTGGCATGGGATCTTTGGGGCTTATTCTATTCGATGTGATCGGTCAATTTTGGGGCGAGCGAAAAATCTCGCTCGATGTCGAAGACCAAAACCATAGTAATCGCCCTGCTGCGATCGCTGAAAACTTGGCCTCTCAGTTACTCAAACTACCTAAAAAGTTCCGCCAGCATTATCTCTGGCAAAGGCTTTTTGATTCGATCCGCTATATCGATCGTACTGAAACGACCGCCCAGGTGGACAACGAACTGAAGTATTTTTCGGATCTGGATGTCGAACGACAATCGCAACGTTATGCGTTAATTCGAATTCTGGTTTGGGCAACACCGATGCTAGGTTTTTTAGGAACTGTATTGGGGATTTCGCAGGCTTTGGGCGGAATCAATGTTGGCCCAGACAACGACTTTAGCAAAATGATGGACGGACTGCGAGGCAGTCTCTACGTTGCATTTGACACAACAGCGTTAGCATTGACCCTATCTATGGTGATGATGTTTGTCCAGTTTCTGGTGGACAAATTTGAAACACAATTGCTCCGTCTTGTCGACAATCGAGTCAACCTCGAGTTAGAACGCCATTTTGATTTGACGGAAGGCCCATCCACTGAATTTTCGGAACGAGTCGCGCAAATCAATCAGGACTCGATTGTGCAGCAAACGGAACTTTGGAAGAAAACGATAACCGCTGCTGAATCGGCTTGGATTTCGTCTTTAAGTCAATCCAATGCTGTGATTCAGCAAAACCTTACCGAGGCACTCGACGAAAATATTGCTCGGTTAGCCCACTACTTGGGTGAAGCGATCGATCGAGCGGATGTGTCGATGACGCATCGGTGGAATCAATGGCAGGTCACTCTTTCGGACAATGCCAGGATGGTTGCCAATCAACAGCAAGAACTGGTGACTCAAACACGCGAGTTGCTGGACGTCATTCAAAACTTCCAACCCACTCAAGATGGCATCGTGGATACGCCCGCGGTCAGTTTGCCAGAGTCACCTGCAGTCGAAGCTGAAATGGAGGCCGAAGCCGAAATTGACTCACCCGCAAAAGATTTGATGTCGGTGGAACCACTCGAGAGTGGAGTGGATTTGAATCGTCCAGACGGGACAACTGACTCGACTGAAGAAGCGATTCCTGTTAGCGCGGAGGGTGAAGAGCAAGCGAATCTCGAGACTGCTACCTGCGAGCCCGAAGAAGTGCAAAAAGCAATCGAAGATCACGAGTCCGAAGTGATCTTTAAAATTTCGGATCGAACGCTCGAAAATCCGGCTCGCAGCAACGACCGAGGAGTTGAAAAGCAACGGAAACAGCTTTCGCAATCCGAAGTCATTCTTCCATTTCCTGGTTCAAACCAACGGTCTGCAAAAAAACGCAACCGAGCAGCATGAGGCGGAAGAGAAATAAAACGAACGAAACAACTGTTTCGCTTTTTCCATTCCTTGCGGTCCTCATTTGTACGCTCGGTGTTTTAATCCTGATGCTTGTCATGGCCGTTAAATCGGCTGAAGTGGAAGCGAAACAAGTTCAACAGGAATCAGATTCTAAGCAACTCGCAAAAATTGAGGCGATGGAGGATCGGCTCAACTTCCACACCATGCAAATCGAGGGGCTTTCTCTGGTTCGTCCCGAGGCTGTTAACCGAATGAAACAGTCGCGACAAAAACGGAGCCACCTTGAAAGTGAAATTCGAAAATTGAAAAAAGCGTTTGAGGATTTAGGTCAGCAAATTGTCGAGAATCGAAAACCGATCGATATCTCGCTTCAACCTGAAAATTCATTTTCGGAACGTGATGCAGAAAAAGAATTGGAAAAACTTCGCCGCCAGTTGGAGGATACTGAAAAAAAGATCGTCAAGAAACAAGATCAGATTGCATCCCAGACTAAAACCAGGACTCAAATTGTTCCGTATCGCGGCAACAGTGGGACGCTTCGGGCGCCTATTTTTCTTGAATGTACCGACGATGTTATCGAACTGCATCCGTATCAAATACGATTTCCCAAAAAAGAATTCGTGCTTCCTCCGGTCGCTGGAAATCCTATCGATTCAGCTTTGTTGGCCATACGCGACTATCATATTGAGCATCAATTGCAGGATGATCATGGTTCTCCCTATCCCCTCATTGTTGTTCGGCCTGATGGGGCGGAATCCTTCGTAGTCGTCCGAAACGCCATGAAGAGTTGGGATGATGAGTTTGGTTATGAACTTGTCCCCGAAACGACGGAACTCGATTTTGGGCAGGCGGACCCGCAATTAAAGGCCAAACTTGAGTCTGTCGTTGCCACCGCACGCATGCGGCAAGCCCAACGAGTCAGGGTAGAACAGGCGAGATCGCAATCGGGTGGCGGAGGTGTGTTCGGAAGTCCCGGAACTCGGCAAAGATTTGAAACTCCCGATTCAAAGCCCGGACTGGTCGCTTCCAGCTCGCACGGCGGGTTCGTCTACAACCGAAGCGAATATCTGAGTTCCAATAGCAAACCGGATTCGTCTGATTATCGAAATGCCTATCAGAAGTTCTCGGGAGGCGAGGGGCAACGTGACCCTAAAACGGAACAATCGGAATCAAGCTCCGGTTCCCAATCCAACGAAAGTCGATCCGACAAAAAGTCGGCAGGTAAGGGCGGCCCGGGAAACTACGGAGATCCTTCGCTGGCCCAAACCCGCGGACAAGGGTGGGCACTGCCGTCTCACAGTCCTGGTGCGACCGGCTATGTTCGACCTATTCGAGTCACGGTCGACGTCGATGCAGTTTCTGTTCGAGACTTCCAGGGGCAAATTATCGAGATTCCTTTTGATGGTCCCTCTTTAAATGCGATTGACCCCCTGGTCAGTCAAGTCTGGAAAATCATCGATTCGTGGGGTTTGGCTGGAACCGATGGGTACTGGAAACCTCAATTAAGTTTTAGGATCAATCGCGGAGGGGAAGTCAGGTTTGAGCAACTCAAGACTTTGCTTTTTGAAAGCGGACTTGGAGTGGAGGCTGAACAATGAGAAGCCCGACGCCGACAGGAAACGACTCTTTTTTGGATATCGTAGCCAACCTGGTCGGAGTGTTAATCATCTTGGTCGTGGTTGTTGGTAGTCAGGCAACCGAACCCAAAACGGTGAAACAGGATGAAAATCTGACGCGTAAGATTGACGATCTGCAACTCGAAATCGACAAAAGCTCAGGTGTCGTCGAAAAGCTTCGGACTGACAATCGCCAACAGGACAAATTAATTTACGAAGAAAGTATGTTGGCAGCTCGCTTGGCCGAACAACGTCACCAGATGTTGATTCAATTTGAATTGATCCAAAGAGAGTTTGAAAAAGAAAAAAAAGAACGGCAACACAAGCTGGATCGATTGTTGGAATCTCTCAATGAACAGGAGCGTCAATTAGCGGAAAAACAGCGAATGTTTGACTTAGAAAAGCAGGAGCTGCTAACCCAAATTGAAGACAAACAAAAAACACTCAATGCGGTATCCTCCGTCGATATCTCGAAAAATGAGATCATGGAACATTTTCCTAGCCCGATCGCAAAAACGGTATTTTCGGATGAAGTCCACGTGTTATTGTCGGCCGGACGAATCACCGTCGTACCCATGGATGCCTTGATCGGGCGTATGAAATCCGAATGGAAAGTGAAAGCTGAAAAGCTGAAAAGAACCTCTCGAACCTTGGAAACGGCGGGGCCCGTCGGCGATTTCCGAATTCAGTACGAATTATTTCGTCAGACGGAAAAGGTGGCTACGTCGCAAGGAATGGTTGCCAGAGAACGCGTCAAGTTTCACCACTTCGAATTGATTCCGGTTCACCATTCAACAGGGGAACCAATCGAAACTGCGATGGAAAATTCTGAATCGAAACTTTCCGAACTCCTTGGCCAACTTCAACCGTCCAAAACAACGGTGTCGGTATGGGTGTATCCGAATAGTTTTGCTGAACATAATCGACTCAAAGTTTGGCTTCATCGACGTGGATTTCAAATCGCGAGCTGGCCGTTAGAATTTGGGAAACGTATTTCCGGTTCTCCAGACGGTTTTAAAACAACGGCGCAATAACGGCTCCATTCGGATCTTCCACACGGATCGCTTCGATCTAAAATGGACGAGCGAAGCGATGGATCGGGTAGGTTGTCTGAATTCTGATTTTCTGAGGCATTCACATTTCGTCGCAGTTGTCTGATGGGTTCCCAATTTTGATTGCCACCTTTTGACTCGCGATGCGAGTTTACGATGCCAAGAAAAAAGCCTCGAAGAAATATCACTCGCGTTGAGATTGAAAATCGTGATGGCAATCTTTACGGCGGTTGGGAAGTCAGATTGCAGCGGCGAAAAAAGAAATACTCACAGTTTTTCTCCGATCTTAATTACGGAGGAAAGCGGGCCTCGCTCCAGGCAGCGAAAGTCTATCGAGATGAATTGGAAGAAGAGAATCCCAAGGCATCGGTCGCTCAGAATGCCCGCAGTTTATCGACTCGGAACAAATCGGGAGTGGTCGGCGTTCGCCTTCACGAACAAAAAGATCGGCGTGGTGATTACGAATATCACTATTGGTATTGGGTCGCCCAATGGACTGATGGGCATGGGAGACGAAAAACGAAGTCATTTTCGATTCATCAGTATGGCGACGACGAAGCATTTCGTCTGGCGGTCCAGTCTCGCAAAGAAGGTGTCGCGAAGGCAAAACGCTAGATGTTCGTTTATTTGACTCTTGATTGAAAATTTTGCGATGCGTAGATTTGAAAATCGATTGCGGGGATGGGACCAAATGTCAAACGGTTCGGACGAACGGTTTGTACTATGAGCCTTAAATGCTTACACAGTCGCCACTGAGTCGCGGGTTGCAGTGGGTGGTTCGAGACGGCAGGCTATTGCCCAGAGCGTCAGCTTGGCGTGCCTACAAGTTGGTAGCATCCGCGCGAAAGGAATCTTGCACTAGGCTGAAGGCCAAATTACTTCAACAGCTTCATTTTCACGGATTCCGAGCATTTCGCTGAGGCTGATCCCAACGATTTCTATTTCGATAAAACCGCTCGCGCCTTCTGAGGCAACCATAGTACTTGCGGGTTGCTGATGTTCGGTTGGAAAGAGCCCAAAAGTTTCATGCCCACCAAATTTGACCTGAAAGTTTTCGTCGTGAGGCGCATCGGCCACTTGTGCCACCGAAATATCGGTGATCAGCTGGCCCTTGGCTCCTACCTTGGCAACACTACCTGTGATCGAGTTTGGCAAATTTCACTCCCCATTCAACAGGTCGAATTTTATCCGAACGAATTGAGGGTCGACAACCCAAGCAAACGGCCTGGCAATTGTTTCCTGGAGCGAGCCCTAGCGGCAAAATACGGCCGTTTGATGGTGGGGCTGTGACTGCTCGAAATTCCTCACAAAAGCTCGGAATTATCGAGCGCGGGCATTCTTTGCGTCTTAGATCGGAAACCCGGTCTCGATAGAAATTCGGGCCGAATACTTTGAATCAGGA
>JBCCSJ010000307.1:0-6682 GCA_039200505.1 Planctomycetota bacterium
CAAAAGACGAAAAAGTTTGTCTTGAAATCAGGTCGCCAGCTTTTTTCCTGACCCACCGAATTTCACCGTCAATTACTTTCCAGCCATTGCTCAGGCCCGGACGACGGTATGTCCTCCATTGATCGAGTGATTCCCCGTCAAACAACAATTCCCAACCGTCCCTCGATTCTTTGGTTGAGAGTGCATTTCGCTGAGCAAAACAGGTGTTTGAATTGCAAGCAATCGCCAACAGGCAAAAGAAGAAAAGTCGAATTTGAGGCATGGTTCCGACGGAATCTGAGTAGTTACACCTTTACAAACCAGAATCCGCGAACCTCTGGCAGTCAAAATCATAACTTTTCAGGACAACTGCCACCAGACAGAACGAGAATAAGCCGTTTGTTCCTCAAACTTTCCGCAACCAGAATGCTGTCTGTCATTTATCCGTTGTGTTCCCAGTGCCCGGTTCCTGCAAATTGGGATGGACGTTTCCAGCCCATGCGGCGAACAGGGCTAATATGGAATTCCCCATTCGGGGAAGTCACCCACGACTAGGATTCTGGTCAACATTTTTCGCGCTATATTACGAATTTGCCATCGGGTGAATGAATTAAACCGTGGCTAGCATCAAAACGGCCAATAAACGACGACCTGTCAGCCTTAGGTCGTCGGGCACTGTTACGCCTGCTTTTATTGCAGGTTCATTGAATTCGCAACGAACGGTACGCCCCAGCCGTTTTGTCGCTTCCTCGCTCCCTAGTCACCGACCTAAATCTGTCAATGTTCGGTCCAACTGCCTCGACCACCGGGGATAGCAACAGTGTAGATTTAACAATCAACCACCTTGGTTAGCCTGGCTAGGCTAAACCGTGCGAGTACCTAAATAGCTTTCCAACGGCTGGCTTTCAGGGACATGGATCGATTGTGCTCGATCAGGTCCGACAGACAAATATTCAATCCTTCGACCCATGAGTTCTTCCAAACGACGGGCATATTGAATCGCTTTGATCGGTAAATCTTCAAGGGTCCTTGCCCCGGTAATGTCTTGTTGCCATCCGGGCAGCGTTTCGTAGATCGGTGTGATCTTACGCAACTGGTTCACGTGGGCCGGAAAATGCTCGAATCGTTGACCGTCAATTTCGTAAGCCACGCAAATGTCGATCTCTTCTAAATCGCTTAAAACATCAAGCATCGTCAAAGCAACCGACGTCACCCCACCAAGTCGAGCAGAATACCGGGCTGCCACGGCGTCCCACCAACCACATCGTCGAGGTCGTCCGGTAGTGGTGCCGTATTCGTTACCCATGTCGCGAATGTGCTGTCCTTTGTCGTTGTCCTGTTCCGTGGGAAAGGGACCGCCGCCAACCCGAGTGGCATAACTTTTAGATACCCCAAGTACCTTGTCAATCCAGTTCCCGGGAACGCCTGAACCGGTTGAAATTCCGACCCCCGAACTGTTGCTGCTGGTAACAAACGGATACGTTCCATGATCGACATCCAGCAACGATCCCTGAGCCCCTTCGAACAAAATATCTTTGTTTTGATCTATCGCATCGAGCAAAATTTGATTCGTGTCGGCGATCATCGGTCGAAGCACTTCTGCGAATTCTTGGTACTGCTGAATGATCTTTTCAGGATCAAGTTCCATCTCGTCCATATCCGTCATCGACGAGAGCAGCTTTCGTTTCACTCCCACAATTCTGCGGACTTGGTCAGGGAAGCTATCTTCAATCAGGTCACCCATGCGTACCGCAAAGCTTCGTCCAACCTTATCGGCATAGCAGGGACCGATTCCCCGCAGGGTCGTTCCAATGTTGTCCTTTCCCGAAACGACTTCATTCCACATTTTGTCTTCCATTACATGCCATGGCATCACAACGTGGGTTCTTGAGCTGATTTTCATCCGACTGGCGACGTCGATTCCTCGATCAACAAGTGATTCAATTTCCTTAATGATCGTTGGTGGATTCAAAACCACTCCCGGAGCAATCAGGTTTTGAACTCCCTCGTGAATGATGCCGCTTGGAATATGATGCAGTTTATAAACTTCATCTCCAATAACCACGGTATGCCCAGCATTGGCTCCGCCTTGGTAACGCACGATCATGTCTTTGTTCTCTGCCAGCAGGTCGACGAATTTACCTTTGGCTTCGTCTCCCCACTGCAAACCGATTACGCACTGACTGGGCACAAGAACTCCTTTTGAGATAAGGTTCCGATCAAACGAACCAGCAATTTTTTGAACATCCGAAATACATATCGACAAGCTCGCAAGTTTAATTTTTGGACGTTCCTACGGTCAACCATTGAAATCTTCGATCGCCTTAAAACGGTTCGATTTCCATGTTTGGCCCATAAATCATCGAAAAAGAAGCCTGAATTAGTTCGTTGGGAAGTATCGCAAACCTCAAAACTGGATTAACCCTCGCCGTTTTTCTGTTACCCTCACTAGACCGTTTGAATTTCAATACGAAAAACGAAACGATAACCGACGTTAGCTCGTTCGAATCCCATTTCAAATATTTGGCTGGCCGGAGGAGAACACTAAAATGACTGTACGGCATCACCAGTTCACTTCTTTAACGTCCTGACTGAATCTATCCTTCGACTTTGAATCTTACGCATTGCTATGTTTTCAAAACCTTTTTTCTTACTGCTGCTGACTTGTATCATTTTCCCGGCTGATTCGCTTCAAGCTCAATCCAGAAAACGGGATCCGTCCAAGGCCGCAACGATGAGAGGGAAGATCGCCTACGATCGCAACATGATTCAATCTTGGGATGGAAAGAAACTGGTCATTCCCTACCGCGATATCGAAGCAAAAATACGCGAAAAAATCACACTTCCGCGACCGCCTTATCCAAAAGGGATCAAAAAATGGACCGGGCAGCAAATCATGCAGTGGGAACAGAAATTTGTTCAAACTGCTGCGGGCAAACGTTTTCTTGAAAAACAAAATGCGATGATTGAGCAAGCCAACGTTTTTGATATCAAGTTTGCAAAGGACGGTTCATTTGTCATCTACGATGTGCCTTCAGGCACTTACGGGATTCAAGGGCGAACCGACCGGGATATCGAAGGAACTCTTTATGCATTCGAAGTGTTCGGCGAAGTCACCGTTTTGAAGGACATGCAGGAAATCATTCTCGATCCAATTCGCATCGAAGTAACGCCACTGATTCAATCTGGGCAAAAAGCTCCTCCGCTTTCAGTCAAAACTTTCGATGGGAAAGACAAACTTTCGCTTAATATGGATTACTTTGAAAACCAACTCACATTTGTCAATTTTTGGTCATCGCTCAGTCCGTCTTCGGCCCAAGAACAAAAATTGGTTCAGGACATGTTCAAAGCACTCGGTAAAAAACACAACTTGCGATTGTTGTCGGTCAATATCGATCAAGATCGCAAGAAAGTTTTAAAGTACTTGGTCGACAATGAGCTTCGGGGAGGCAGACATGGGTTTACGTCTACTGTCAATCACCGAGCGATATTTGACTACGGTGTGCGAAGTTTTCCTTCGTTCTGGTTGATCGGGAAGGATGGAAATATTCGCATGTCTCAATTCGAAATCGGCAGTCTGATGCGAACGAAACCTGATCTAACGACGATTGTTTCCGACCACCTAGAAGGAAAGGTTCCTACGCCCGCAGAAAAAGAACCTAACAAGCGTGACAATTAAAACGACACCCTAATCTGACTTGGATGGTGAAGCTGGCTGAAGTGATGATTCAATCAAATCCAAATTGGCACTTGTTCGGCTGAAATAGTTCATGTTTTTGATCTGACTTTCGACGGTATCTAAAACAGCAACACCTAATCCCAGTTCGTTGAGGAATGTCTCAAGTTGCGTGTCGGGTGAAAAACCTGGAAACAGGATCCATTTTGGCCGAACTTTGGGATCCAGTCCGCTCCAGAACTTTTTCACCTGATCCACCTGGTCGTCGACTGGGTCGGAAGATTTCAAATTAAGGTGCAAATCGTCTAGGCCAAGCGATCGAGTCAAAAATTTGAGCTTGGGAGAAGCAGTGATTACTTTGGCTCCTGCCAAAGACTTCTTCAACTTTTCAGTTTTGTCCACCAGCACATCTAATTGGTCCGTCAAGGTCTTGCGGCTGGTTTCAATTGAATCGTTTTGATCGGGGTATTGGATCTTTAGTTGATCGGCTAGGTAGTTCACCTGTTTTTGGAACATAGCAGGATCCAACCACGTATGGCTTACCGTGAGCGGGTGGGAGTGCTCGCCTTCGGGTCCGTGAGTGTGAACAATTTCGACGTCGTCAACCTGGATAAAATCTCGCAATTTCAGCGCCCGCGAAGCCGTGTTGCAAAGTTTCGATTCCGGAATGGAAACGGTAAGGAGCCAGTCTGCATATTGAGCACCGATCCCGTTGGTCACAATCACGTCGGCCGACTGCATCGCCAAAACATCTGCTCGATCTGGTCGCCAATCCACGACGGATTCTCCCGCCGGTGGACCGATGAACTGGACATTCAATTCATCCCCCACAAGCTGTTGGGCCGCAAACTGCAGCGGATAACAAACCGCATAAATTTGGGCGGAAGAGACCTGGTTTGAAACTTCCTTGATTTCGGGTGGGTCAGGATAACAACCGGTAAAACAAAACAGCACTACCAAGGCGCAAAATTGAAGTAAGAATTGCTTAGGCATGGTTAATATCTATCGATTTTTTCTTGTAATTCTTCAGCTTGGTTGACGGCGCGTCGTTTGGCGACGCCGTCAAGTTTAAGGGCCGCCGACATTAACAACCCCTGTGCAGTCTCCAGAAACGACTTGCGGATGACAGGTTTTTGTTCTTCGCCTGCGGCAATCCACGCATTGGCCAGTTTGGCCATGGCTTCCGCATTGGCCGAATCCGTTTCTTCATCAATTCGGCTTAATTCCAGCAATCGTCCCGGACCCGATTTTTGCCAATGAAAAAGTGCCTTCTGTTCGTCGTTTCTAGCCATGAAAAGATATAAGCCAAAAATTTCGTTGGCTTCGGTATTTTCAGGATCCGTTTTGAGGGTCGCTAAAACATCGTCTAATTTTCTAGCAAGTCGTTTCAGTTCCACGACCCGCTTACTTTGTTTCTCGTAGTCCTCTTTGGTGTCAAAGTCGCCAACATTTTTCGCAATCGTTTTGCCGAAAGAAAGCAGTTTTCCTGCTGCCTCAAAATTTTCCTCGTCAAGCGCTGACTCGATGACTCCATCCAATTCCTCTTTGAAAAATGCGAAAGAATTTGTATTGGCACTCACCTCTTTCAGGGTTGATTCAGCCAAGTCCCAGTAGTCGATGTTGTACATTTTTCGAGTAATGTCGAGAGCTTGGATGGCAAGATTGGCATCCCCCAACCCAACGCCAATCGCTCGAGCTCGGTCGAGCATTGCGTAATCTATCTCGGGCGTGTTTTCGCCAATTTGAGCGTTTACGATTAACTGATCAGCCGCCCGCTTCAAATCCATGCGACGACTGGCTCGAGCAACACTCGGGTAAATTCGAAGCACATCTTTTTCGGCAACCTTGAGTGCTTGTTTGTCAGGAGGTTCCAATCTGTTTGCCGAATCAGCATCTGGAGTTGTTGGATTGTCGGTCTCAATAAGATTCCTCCCTGGCACCATTGCCGGAAGTTCACGTTTTGGTGCCGGCTTCGTTTCATTTTCTGCCGTATTAAAAAACGAGATTGCCGGCGGGCTAGATGAGCCAGGAATTGGCTGCGATGCTGAAGCGATATCGGGTGCAACAGATGCGGCAAACTCCAATTGGACATGGTGCATTGCATTTTTCGACTGGGTGCCTGTCAAACCGACAACCACTAAACCGGTAGGATTTTCGATGCGTTGAGTTGGGCCTTTCGCCTTCCCGATCCACGGCCCCCAGTAACAATCTTGTTGATCTAATCCATCAGACTTGACTTTGTAAAATTTCAGTCGAAAGCAATTGGCGGGGCTGAATATGGATCGTTCTAGCTCACCCACGGCGAATCCCGGTTTGGCGATCGACGCGATTTTCAACTTGGACTCTTTTCCAATCATTGGACCTAAAATGGCGGACTGCATCGAAGCATAAACTGGCTGGATAGATTGAATTTGCCCCTGTTCCGATAAACTGCCAATCGCTCCGATTAATACTCGGGCCGATTGAGTTGACGGATCGTTGTCCGTTTTCGTAGTTTTAAATTGCGGATTTAAATCGATAGATGCTGCAAAACGCACTTTGGCGGTTTCATCCAGAAATCGGTACAAAGCCGCCAACTCCGGATAAGCAACCGGATAGTTGGGGAGTTCAGCGATTGTCCATGCTCGAGAGACGAGGCTGCGATTGATTGGTGCCGTGGGGACGGTGCTGTTTGAGGTTGGACTCCCCTCTTTTGTCATTCCGACCGGAAGTTTTGCATCCGGGGTGCGGATAATCGGTTGCGGACTGACTCGTTTAGAATTTGAATCGTCGAATTGATTCTCTGATCTGGAACTAAAATTCGAATCTTTGACTTTCACTTTCGGAGATTTTGGAACTTTGACTGGTTTGGATTCGAGACCATCCATATTTGAAATTCGACTGGATGGTTTTTCTTTTTTTTCGTCGAGTGAATCGTTATCGACCAAAACATCTGGAATATTTGCATCCAGTGGATTCGCGGTTGCTGTGCTGGTCTTTCCGTTTCCAAAGAATCGCTCTTTATTGGCTTCCCCCAGCAAACCAGAA
>JBCCSJ010000308.1:0-6680 GCA_039200505.1 Planctomycetota bacterium
CCCCCCGCCCCGGCTAAAACCCCCCCCCCCCCCGACCCCCCCCACCCCCCGACTCTCCCCCTCGCACCGACCCACCTACACGTCGTTGCCGAACCTTGTTGGCCATCGAGGATCGGCGTCTTTAACAATGTAAACGACTGAAAGATTTCAGGCCGTCACAGCGTCGACCGAGATACTAGGGACCGAATTGGCAATTCAGGCAAGCTTTCTTGGCCGGCCTCTTGCCCGGGTCGTTGATTCAAGTCCAAATTTTTTGACCGTTGCTTCGGTCCAATCGATGTCACCAAATGGCTTGCCGCGTTTTACACTGTGGCGAAGCGCAGTAAGAGCTTTCTCGGTAAGCGCTTGATTAACTCGTTCAACCCATTTAGGCAGTCTTCGAATCGGCCAGGATGCAAGTTCGATGGGAGAATCACTACCAAGCCAATTGTTCAAACTGCCCCAGCGATAATCCTCTGCTCGCTTTACAATACTCGCGTTCAGAGCATTTCGTTCGACGTACTGACAAACAGTATGAAAATGCTCATCATCCTGAACAGGGAAATTTCGGTATCTTCCTTGGTAAACGTGGCCGTAACCTGTTGTCCCATGATAAGCGTGGTAACGCTGGGTATGGGGCAGCGTAACCCAACCGACGTAAGTGGACAATTCTCCATCTACATGAGGAGACAATACCATGTGCCAGTGATTCGTCATCCATTGATAAGCAATCAAATCTACGGAAAACTTTTCCTGGCCTTTCGCGATGATTCTTTCGAATGCTTCGAAGTCTGCGTCTTTGAAGAAAATATCATGGCGAGCATTGCCCCGATTGAGTGCATGATAAATACCACCTGCTTCATCGACTCTTGGAGATCGCCCCATCTGGTAACTCCGTTTAGACTTGTTCGCGCTATAAGCCGAACAGATTGATACTTTTTCGCCTATTCTCTATAAACGGTCCCTGACACCTTTTTTACTTTTGACACCTTTTTTACTTTTTTGACACCTTTTTTACTTTTTTTATTTCCCCTGACACCTTTATTTCCCTTGGTTCGTCGGTTCCAACGACTAGGAGTCTAGAGTCTCGCTAAGGCCTTCTGGAACTCCGTAGTACCACCAAAATTCGTCTTCAGGTTTCGGTGGAATTCTGACCAAGCATTCGCCATGTATCCAAGAGTGTCTTAGCTTCTGGTCGAATGTTCTCGTTTGAACCCAATAGGGCTTCCAAACTGAGGAAGGAACTAGCTTTTCAAGGATGTGCAAAGCATCGCGTCGAGAAAGATAGCCAACCCAATCATCTCTTAAAACGGCTGTGTTTGGATCTTCAATTCTCTCGAGCAGCCGAATTAGACCATCCAGCACCCACTGAGGTCCGTTCTCGGCTAATCGTTTTTTAAATGGATCACCCCACGACTCGAATGCCGCCCAAATAGCGGCTTCGACCTCGTCGTTACAGTCTAAGTCTTTTATCGTCATCGTGTTGAGTCTATTTTATGGTATTGATCCATGTGTAATCGGGGTTGTCGGGGCGATATATTGTACCTTCAGCACCTGTTATGACGTTCCAAATAAGCACAAGTTCGGTTTCTAGATCACGAACGGCAGTACGTCCACGCTCAAGACCATCTTTGAGTAGTGTCCCAGCTTCCTCGGCCAGACCAGCCTCTGCCAAATCTTGGATATAGTCGGCTAGTATCTCCGGTGTTACCAAACCTAGTTCCTCAAAAACTTCGACCTTGGCCTCGTCATTCCAAGCGTGCTCGGCGATCTGCTCCGCAACGTCGGCTTCCATAGCAGCGATTGCTCCAGCTGTAATCCAAAGTTCCCAGTCGATTCTCGGCCAACGAAACTCAAGATTGTTAGCGAAAAGCAAAGTTAAAAATGACAATCCAACAATTCCGGACAGAAGTGCAACGTCAACTGCCGTGATTGTGATGTTCGACGCTAAAAACAACCCCGTCGGATCTGTCCCCTGAATGGGATCTCCATGCACATAAGCATATTTGTGGAAGCTCTGCGGATCCGTCGCGTTTCCTGCGAACGGATCCAACCTGTTAAACCTACCCGTCGTCGCGTCGTACCAGCGGGCTCGGAGGTATTGCTGGCCGATGTTGAAATCGAAGGCTTCCCCGCTGTAGAGGTAACTTGTAAGCGGTGTGGCTGTGTCGAAATTCAGCAGATTGCCATAAGCATCGAAGTGGTAAATTTGAGGCAGATTATTCTGAACGTCCTGGACAATCGCCGATGCCAAGTCGTACAAGACTCGAACGCTACCGTGACCGTCGGTGCCAAAGTAATCTGTTTGACCGCTATCCCAGGCATCAGGGGAACCGTCGCCGTCTGCATCGACTCGATTCAATACCGTCTGTGAGATTTGATCGTGGCCAACCGAATAAACCGTCTTCTTGACCGCGATACCATTGGCATCAAATTCCGTTTCCTGCAGTACTTGCGAATAGCCAATATAATTCTTTGATTCGGTCAGACATACGGCTCGCTCAAAGGTTGATCATACTCTGACAGGAAGCGATTAGTAACAACTAAATTGCTTTCTATTCTTTGACTCAATCGCTCACTAACGTGTCGGGTTGTGATAAAGTTAGCCTGATCGGCCTTGAAAGTAAGAGGTAAACTCGGATGGTCGTTCAGAAGGCTGGCTGACAAAACGCAAGCCTCTCCCTCACCTTCCTCGGGCATCCAGTTCGGCAGCGAACCAAATCGTCGGGCCAATAGATTGCCAAATGGTGTATTCCATCATTGCGCCCCACATCGGGAATTGATGCAGGTTTTCGTAGGCAGGCCACGATTCGTAATCGGGGTGAATGGCTTGTCGATCCGACAGTGGCCAATTGATTGGCCATGAGTCTCCATCGCGGACCGGATTCACAGCTCCGTAAACCGTAATGCCCACCGGGGCTCGGTGTCCAGCGTAGCGACTATCCAAATGCAGGATGTTATGTACGCTTTGCCATTGATTATCGATTTCGTCTAGTGATTCTAAACCAGTCACGTAGGGTCGGTTTGTTGGGTGGTGTCCAAGCAAGAATGCGAGTCCACTGACTCCAGCCGACAAAAATTCTGTGCGGTCCGGTTTGATATGAGGTGGCAAATGACGATCATCAGGCACAACTTGCGGAAACAACAGCGTGTGATGCGTTCCTGGCATCGGACAGCCGCCGACTCCGAATCCAAATGGAGCCCATCCATTTTTCAAAACTCCAAACCCGGAGCGGCGAGTCGAGCCATCGAGGTAACTCATCGAAATTTTTTGATACAACGTGCACGACAGCGCAGCTTTCCGCGGTTCGGTCAAATCGGCCGATCCCAGCCTCAAAAACGCCACGATACCTTCGTTGACTTCAGCCAGAGGAAGCACCCAGGGGTTTTCTACCAGTGCGTCAACTTGATCAAGCCACGCCTGGCCCAAGTCTGAGTTCCCGGCAAGTAACAATTCGCAAGAAGCTAGTAAGCGAGCTGCTTCTGTGTCCTCCTGGTTGTCAGGATTTGGGTCTAAGCGATTCAACTCTGCCCACGAGAATGCCTTTTCCGCGGAATCAAGATAGTCGTCAGCACTCGCTTGCGTGCGATAATTACCGGCAGCAATGATTCGGGCCGCTCTCGACGCGGCAGCCGCAAAAAGAAAGTTTGATCGAGGCGATGACGCTAACTGGTAAACTGGAAGGGTATTGAGATGACTTGGTTCACCGGCACGAGGATGTTCGGCGTATTCAATGCCCGATGTGACGCTTCCGTTTTCCATTTGCATCGCTCGATAGCAATCGATCATCCAGAGACCTTCATCCAGTAAGTCAGGTATCCCATTTCCAGAATCTGTAATTCCAGTTCGATCCGACGAAAGATGCTTGGGGTGCCGATCGATCAGATCCAACAACATCAGCGAAACCCAATAGTGGTTGAAGTTGCTGTCGAAGTCACCGGCGTCCATCCAACCGCCCCGCGTTTCAGGTGCGGGCTGCTCGGTAGCGCCCGCGACGAACGCATCAAAATTTGCGTTCCCCATTCTGGCGGTGCTGTAAACGGCTGATGAATCATCGGCCGCTGGTCGGGTCCAGACCTCTCCATCAACACTCGTGATTTTTAGTGTGAAGTTTCGTCGATGAGCATGAAGTCCACGCAGTGCCAATTGCCAAAGTGAAGTGTATGCGTTATCGGCAATTCGAAACGGTTTCGAGGACCCGATACCGTCAACCGTGACACGATAAGTTCCAGGCCGCTCGATTTCGTGGATCGGTAGTTGGAAAACCGGTCCTCCGAAACGATTGACTTCTTTGTTACCGATACTTGCAATCGGTTGATAGTCATCTGCAGTCGATGCTTTCTGAGCGAGCCGAACGCTTCCGCCAAGCAATTCCTTTCCCGATTCGTGGTCAACCAAATGATAACGGAGTTTTGGAAAGCGCCGGAGATAGTCGATCGCCAAACCATCTCCGGCCCAACAAGACAGTGTTGCTGGCTTAACCGGATCACTGGGTCGATATCCCATTGCGGAAACATGTACTGCTGGACTAATCGTTTTTTGGTCATCCCAATGGAAGACAAAGGGTTCCAGTTCGTCGAATGATATTAAATGCTTCCCTTGCGGAAGACTTTCTTCTAGTTTCAGAAAGACAGTAAAAGCAAAAGCTACTTTCCAGCCGCCCCATTGATCCTCCGCCGCGTCAAGCACATGCGTTTTATAGCTAACGGATTGGACGGGCTTATCCGAAACCTTCCATCTTTGAGGCTCGATTAATTTTTTCCGATCAATGCGCAGACCTGAAAATTTATCGGGCAACCTCAACATTCGTTGATCACCTTGTCCGGCAATCGTTCCCAGGTTTACCCCGCCTCGTGTGAGTGTGGTTTTTAATTTGCCATCATATTTAAGTTCATCACCCGGTTGAGGTTGATAACCGACCAGACTTCCTAAATCAACTTTGCCTTCGTGGATCGTAACTGCGACCAAATCGGGACAGGCCATTCCAATGTCAACAATTTTAGGCAATTCGTTGATGGGATTCAGGAGTACCGAACAAAGAAGCATCGTAAAGATGGACATGAATTGACTCCTTGCATTTCAAAGGTGGTTTTCAAGTCAATCGCCATTTGTAAGTCCCTTAAATTAACCGGGGGCTTTTACCATGGTCTCGACAACTTAGTCTTCTTGATTGGAAAACGAAGAGTTTGAATTTGGCAATACCGCCGACCAGTAGTCGTTTCGCATCGCTTGGACGTCGATCGATTTGTAAATGCGGATCTTGCGAGATACGTTTTCCGGCGGAGTATCGACCAGTTTGGTCGTTGCCTGAGCTGGATTGATGATCGCCTGGACCAAGGCCAAATCCCACATGACCCAGTTCTCATAGTTGGCGAAACGGGCTTTCCATTTAGTTGTTAAGTACTCACCAAGTTCTCCCATTTTTTCGTGTTTGGCAAACGTTTCGTCGCGGGGAAGCGTGAGTGGTTTGGCGATATTGGCCGGCATGACAGTCAGTTTCAGGTCATTCTGATTCAAAAGAAAGTCGGCCGCGTTAAGGTCCCTGCGAACGTTGAACGAAGACTTGTTCCAGACCGAGTTTTCCAGGTCGTATTTAAAGCCGAGCAGGTAGGCATCGATATTGGGTGCGATTTCGGGAGCCAGTTTGATCGCAGAAGCCAAATTAGTGGATGCGCCCAAGCAGACAACGGTGAGTTTGGTTTCCGGCGATGCCTTCCGGGCAGCTTGGATGATGAATTGAGCTGCCGGCGAATCTTTGGCTTCATCGCCTCCCCATGGCTTGCCCATCGGCTGCTTCGATCCAACTGGCGTGGGTAGATCTGGGCAGTCGAGCAGTTTCACCAACGCTTCGTTTTCTCGTTGACTGGCACCCACAGAGTCTTCTTCGGCCAAGTAGTGAATCCATTGACTTGACGTTAAAGCGAGAACATCAAATTTGTCTTGTTTGAGCATGCGAGTGATCGCATACATGTCATCAATTTCATTTGCCGTGTCCGCATCAAGAATCAACCTTGGTTTGTCCTGACACAAAGCGATTGATGCTTGCAAAACCAAACCCGCCACCAGAAACCCGATCAACCCAGAAAATTTGTTTTTCATCACGACACCCAATAGATCCGTTGGCGATTTCGAACTAGAAAAATCTCATTGTAGCACTGCCGCCGAGACGCGTTTTCATCGCTCATGTAAAATCCCAAGGCAATGTAATAACGTTGTCGATTTTTTGTGAATCCAACTTTGCGATACAATTCGATGGCAGTTCCCTTTTTGATTCACGCTTCAGGTCCGTATAGTTTTAAGACGAGAAGGCCCCATGTTTCGTCAAACCACCCAAGGTCACAGTGCCGAATTTATTATTCCAATTGTCGTGTTATTTTTTCTATTGGTGGTTGCTCCCATTTTGGTTGCTCAAGACAAACCTAGCGGTCACGATCAGTCAGCTGTTCTGCAGTGGCATTCCTCGCTTGAGAAAGCGGTCTCGGAAAGCAAGAGATTAGACAGGCCGATTTTAATGGAGATTCATGGACGCCCCTGGTGCCCTCCTTGTGTGAAGCAAGGCAAAACGATCATGGAGCATCCCGATTTTATCGAGTGGGCCAAAGAAAAGTTTATTCTGTTGGAAATCGAAGTCGGAGAAGGATATTCCAAAGAGAAGGGGAATCTGATTTGGGTTGATCAATTTAAAAAGTTTGGTCTTCCC
>JBCCSJ010000309.1:0-6664 GCA_039200505.1 Planctomycetota bacterium
ATCAGTCTACCGAACCGCCCTGACACTCCGCCAGGTAGTCCCATTGGTATCTCCAATTGATTGGTAGGAATGATCTGGAATGTGAAATTCTGATTTTGACGATTGTCATGGTTTAAGAGATGACCATCCCTCTTTGAGCGGGGAATTACTCAAAAAGGCTGGGGAAGCCGAAAATTGCCTGCGTTTTCAAACCTAGGGTTCATCACAAATTTAGGAGACCGACATGTCTAAATCATCGCAACTAACCACTCTTTCGTATTTCGAACGCCAAGAATACGAAGCCTTAAAAATCCGAGCCCAATACGAAGCAAAACGTTTACGGGACCAAGGTGTAGTCCTTGGGTTTTTAGTCGTTGCATTTCTTTCGACCTTGGCGATGTCTGGAATTATCAAGTTCGATTTGTCCCAGTTTGGAATCTATTGAGTTCAAAAAAGTCGGATCCATCCAAGTGCCTTCCGACGTGCATGAATCATTCAATAAATCCTTTTTTTCCGAACTGCATTGGGACTTATTTTTCCTTGGAGACTTTCTGGGGCTTTCCAAATGCATCTAATGCAACCTCCAAACCGGTAACATTCCCGTCGCCATCCAGTTCAAATTTTGCAGTTCCTGCCGATTTCGCAAATTGAAATTCGGTTGGAGAAACCGGGATCATCTCCAATTGTTGACCGGCTTGTTTCATGAATAGTTTTCCAGAGTCAAGCGTAATCGGAAAACGGCCATATTTACCAACAAGTTTTTCTTTTTGGGCGTCGGTAAGTTCGATCCCATCCGGGTACGGATTTTCTGGGGCAGGTTTCTGTTTTTCCAAATCTCGAATCCAGATATTTCGATAACGGACTGGATTTCCGTGATCCTGAAGCGAAACAGGACCGGTGTCAGCATTTTTCAACGACTGATAATTCTTATGACGGATCCAATTGGTTGGACCAAATGCTTCGACGTTGTTTTGAATCAGCACGCCGTTATGAATCACAGTGAATCGGGCAGGCGATTCTAGACTTCCATCTTTTGAAAACCGTGGACGAGTAAAAATAATCTCATAGGTTTGCCATTGCCCGGGCTTTCGGCTCACATTAACCAAAGGCGGATGTTGACCGTAGATCGAACCGGCACTTCCATCGGCGTAGGTGGGATTGTCGAAACTATCGAGTACCTGGACTTCGAATTTTCCCATCAAGAAAACGCCGCTATTCCCTCGTCCCTGCCCTTTCCCTTTTACCTTCACGGGTGTTGCAAATTCGACGTGCAACTGGCAATCGCCGAATTGTTGCTTAGTGGTGACGTACCCACTTTTGGGGACAGACTCCATCGCGCCATCGACAATTTTCCATTTCGCATCACCGCCGGAAGCGGCCCGCCACTGTGACAAATCACTTCCATCAAAAAGAACAATAGCATCACTGGGAACCGTTGATCCACCGTTGGATTTGCTGACAGAAACAACTTCTGGAAGCGGACGATTTAAGTCATGTGCCTTCCAACCGGTGGCCAACTGAGCTTGTAATTGATTTGGCAAAACGAGGATTACCCAAAACATGATCACGAAAGTTTTCATATCGATTCCTTTTTTAAAAAGATCGCCGGTCTTGCATTAACTGATGTTTGATCTTGCTGTTTGCGTGTTCGGAATACGAAGTGCAAAAGCATCAACTTCCGCGGGAAGCCGATTCCAGTTTTCTGTCTTGTTTATATTCAATCGAAGAGCCGCATTTGATTTTGATTCAAACATTTTTTTAAGTTTGGTTCCAATGGAACCAAAATTTTTGATCGCTATCGCAGAAACAATCGTCAGAACAAAGATCGCCAACAAATTGGCGACTGGTCCATTTACATGTTTTCCAAGCATCGATTTTTGATTGACCACCAGAATCAGGAAGACGACTATAATTGGTAACAGCAATCCATTCGCGATTTGGGCAATCAGAATGGTTTCGCTCGGACTACCTCCAAAGGCCAAAGCAAAGTAGCAACCAGTCAGAACAACCGAAATGGATACTGCTTTCAGCCTCCAGTCTGACAGCTTACCACTCCATCCGAAACATCCCGATGCCGCATATGCCGACGCAATCGGAGCGGTAATCGCACTCGTTAATCCTGCACTCAACAATCCGATAGCGAATAGCCATTTTGCAGAAACACCCAAAACAGGTTGAAGTTGAACGGCAACGTCTTTGGGTATTTTTAATGCAACATCATTTTCGGTCTGATGAAAGGCAACCGAAGCGGTTACAAGAATGCAGGCCGTTACCGCTCCACCAATCAGAACCGATAACACGGTGTCCCAACGCGAATACTGGATCGCTGATTTCACTTGGCTCGAATCGGATCCGTGCTGTTTCCAATTTTCAGCAGTCGCTCCCGCGTGCAGAAAAAGGTTATACGGAACGACCGTCGTGCCGATCAATCCAATCACAACCCACTCCGATCCGTTTGGAATCCGAGGAACGAATCCATTAAAAACCTCCGACCACTGTGGGCTACTGAAAATCGCAGCGATTAAAAATAAGAAACTAAGTACAACCACAAGGCAGGTAAGCATCCCTTGCAACATTGAAAACTTACCGTAACCGATCAATCCAATCACAATGATACCGATCAAGATGACAACCACCGGTTGCGACACCCAATACTGACTTACCTCAACAGGATCGTTTCCAGCTACGCCATTATTTGGAGGTTCCGCGAGGGCCATCACGCCCGAAACAGCCCCGATGATATTGCCAGTTTGATAAGCCGCATTTCCCAAAAGAATGGTGACAAGCACCAATCCCAGAAAAAGAAAACGGACAATTTTTTGCGAAATGGTCCGCCGGATTGCCTGGCTTAATCCATGGCCTGTAACGATGCCTAGTCTGCCGGCCATTTCTTGAAGGACGATCGTAGCAACGACTGAGAAACCAACGGCCCAAAGCAAAACGAATCCAAAATCAGATCCTGCCTTACTGGCAGTCATTACCGTACCGGGGCCAACAAAGGCCGCGGTAATCAGGATTGCCGGTCCAAGTCGAAAAGATTTCTTTTTTTGAGACATAGCGTAGGATTGCGAAAAAATTCGGGTAAAAACGATTCACAGAATCAGGCAAACATCACGGCCTTCAGTCTGAATTCAGGCTGTTAATCTTGTTTTGTTAGTCCAATTCGGTCTCAGTAGGAAATTTTCAAATCGGTTTTCGGTCGAATTTGGGAAACCAACCCAAACTAAGTCTCGTAAGATGGACGAAATTGTAAATGAAATAGATAAAATTGGATCAGATCCGACCTTCACCCGAGTCGCTTGAACCTAGCAGGGAAATCCAAGGACAGTTAAAATTTTGGGGTCACAACCCAGCAGTCTAATTGTGTACTTATGAATTTGAAACGTAATCTAAAAATTGTTTTCATCTTAACCTTGATTCTTGGCTCATTAAGCTCAGATTCAAATGCCCAAGAATGGGCTCGTAAGATGTTCAAGGAATACAATCATGACTTTGGCAAAGTTGCCTTGGGCGATGTGCCGGAACATCGTTTTGAACTACAAAACTTGTACAAAGAAAACATCCGTATTCAATCAGTGACCTCCAGCTGCGGATGTACAGTTGCCTCATTGTCGAAAAACATTTTGAAGACATGGGAAAAAGGGGAAGTGATTTGTAAATTCAATTCCCCAGCGGTCGGGACAGGATTCAAGCAGGCAACGATCACCGTCCGATTTACTGGACAGTTTTCCGGCGAAGTTCAATTAACTGTCAGTGGCAACATTGTTGGTGGAGTTAACTTTTCAACGGAATCTATTGATTTCGGGCAAGTGATCGAAGGTAAAATGCCGGCCAAGACGATCAAATTGTCTTCAAATGTCAGCCCAATGTTCCAAATAGTCGACGTTAAAAGTACATTCCCTCATATCAAGGTCAAACAATCCGAAACCGCGCGACGGGGTAACTACGTATCGTACGACCTGACGGCTCAATTGGCTGACACCGCACCGAAGGGCTTCGTGCAGGGCGAACTTTTTGTCGTCTATCAAGAAAATTCCAATCAAAGAGATTCCAACGGGAACCCGATCCTGAAACAACAGACTTTACCCTTTTCGGCAAAAGTAGGCTCGCCGGTTCGTATTTCACCCGGCATCCTTTCATTAGGCAAGCTTGAGGCTGGTGAAACGATTTCAAAGAAAGTTTTTATCACTGCTGATGCACCATTTACAATCACTGATGTTCGCTGCAGAAGCAGTGCATTTTCGGTCAAAGCGGATCCATCTGAAAAGAAAACGCACATTATTGAGGTCACTTATACGGGTGTTCCTGAGACAGGTAAGCACGAATGTGACTTAAACTTTTACACCAGTCTCAATACCGATCCATCCGGAGTAATGAAAGCTCTCGTAGAAATTGTTGATCCAATAGCCGATGATCCAGTCGCCGCGGTGAAGTCTGCTGCGTCCGATTCGTCAGCGATCAAGTAAGTAACTAAAACTATCCCATCGAAATTTGAAAAGCATCCGGCCGAACCGGATGCTTCTTTTTTTAAACGAAAGAGAGAAAAGAATGTCACTAGCATCCGCCCGCCATATCCTTGTTGATTCATTGGAACAGTGCGAAAAATTAAAAGCTGAAATTGAAGCTGGCAAAGACTTTGCTGAAGCGGCAATGGAAAATTCCAGCTGTCCTTCAGGACAAAATGGAGGCGACCTTGGCGAATTCGGACCAGGACGCATGGTGAAAGAATTTGACGAAGTTGTTTTCAGTGCTCCGTTGAATGTCGTCCAAGGCCCCGTTAAAACGCAATTCGGCTATCATCTATTGGAAGTCACAAAACGAGAAGACTAATGCCAACCAAACCGATCGTCGGTGGCGTTCAAGCCCCCTTAGCCGGTTGGGGAATTTTTTGTACCGCGGGATAACGAGATATTGATCTTAAAAGACCTGGTCAGCTATCAATCCTATCTTGCAGAATTCGTAAATGAAGCTTGGCAGATTCAATTACTGTTTAACGTGCCAATTCGGCGAGCTGAGTAAAACCTACTTGCTCGCCGAGTTATTTACTGAAGTTAATCATTTTTCTGCGGGTGCTGGACTGGGGCCAGAAATCAAATCCTTCATCATATACGGAAGTATAATTTTTGCTTTGCCTGTGCCAGCGTATCCTTGAATCGGATCCACTTGCTCATCGATTTTGTTGCAGGTCCATAAAACTCCTCGCGTCACGACATCAAGGTATTCGTCACAAAGTATCGTTTCGTTATGATACCTCAAGGTCGTTCCGAATACTTTGCAACCTTTGTACTGATTTACCCAAATGCACGGCTGATCCGTTTTGGTTCGCACTCCGTAAGCGGTTGCCAAGACCTGCATATTGGGCCAGTTTTTTCAATTACATGCAATTCGCCTTTGGATGTATGCCACGGTCTGCCGGAACCGCTCATCACTGGATGGGTTTCGAGGCGATTAACCACGTCTTTTTGGCTTTTTTTTTCTTGAGCCCAACAATGTTGACCAATTAGAACCGAAAACAACAAACAAACCAAAGACTTGAATCGCATGGTGAATCATCCAAAAATGGGGAGCGTAGTCCGCCATGATGATGAGATTATTTTCGTATTTTGAGAACCCATGAAAAAATTTGGATCGGTCGACGAATACTTTGATTCTTTGGAAATGTGGAAAACGGAATCGGAAGCACTGCGCGAAGTCGTCGACACCATCGGTTTAGAATGCATGTTGAAATGGAGCATGCCAGTTTACGTCTATCAAAACAAAAATGTGGTAGGCATTTTTGTTACGAAAAATTACTTTGGATTATGGTTTTACCAAGGTGCCCTTCTAAAAGATAAAACAAAGTTATTAATCAATGCTCAGACTGGGAAAACGAAAGCACTTCGTCAATGGCGAATGACTTCCAAATCCGATATCAAAACTCGCGTAATCAAAGAATATATCTTGGAAGCGATGAAACTTGTTGAACAAGGCAAGGAGATTAGGCCAAACCGGAACCAACCAATTCAAATTCCGCAGTTACTCATGCAGGCTTTATCAGAGAACAAAATCGCCAAGGCAAGCTTCGATAAGTTGTCCAAATCCCGTCGCAGAGAATACGCTGAACATATTTCTAATGCCAAACAGGCAAAGACAAAATTGACTCGACTCAAAAAGATTTTGCCGATGATTGAGCAAGGTATCGGTTTGAACGATCAATATCGCCGGTGAGGAAAATCCATTCGTTGGTCCTACATTTGAGGCAAGTCAGCAAGTGCGCCCCTGTAATCAATGCGGAACCCCGATCGAAAACAACGAAATCATTTGCGCAAGTTGTGAAAAGCTAAATCTTGACAGTGGATACCAACCCAAAGTTTCAATCCGGCCGTTTGGCCCCGACAACCCGGCGAAGGATCCTGAACCGATCTACACCACCTCGTTAGGGCACACGAGCAACGTTTTTTTAACCCTGTGTGTCTTTTTGGGGGCGTTGTCAGGATTCCTACTTGGCGGAGGTCCTTATATCGTCCTGGGATTTGCAATCTGCTCGCTGATCATCAGTTTTGTATTTGTCAGGTTAATGATCTGAATGCGAATCGAAGCCCAACAGATGAATTTAAATTGACCAATCGGTCGTGCCTGTCGGAGTGTGCAATATCAACGAGTCAATCGATTTCGTCACCTCAAACACTCGTGTTTCATATCCGAC
>JBCCSJ010000310.1:0-6658 GCA_039200505.1 Planctomycetota bacterium
CTTGTTTCTGTTTGATTTCCCGATTCGAGCTGAAAGCGGCGTTCCGTCTACATACTCGTATTCGGTCCAAATTCGGTTCTTTCGAGTATGTCCATGGCCGAGGTATTTCGCGACACCAGGATGACGTAAGGAACGCAGACACCTCAACTCCAGTGGATTTCTAGCTGCCGGATCGCTCAGTTTCATAACTGTTTGTGTCGACCCTCCTTGGCGACGTACGAGAAGCACTTCGTGACGAGGAGATTTCGATAAAACTTGGTCGACAACAAACTGCCGATCGAAGTTTAAGCGATTAAACCGAAGTTTTTTCCAATGCTCTTTAATCCAAGTCTGCATCGCATCTGTCCAAAGAATGAACCATCAGTTTAAGTGAAAAACTTAATAGATAGAACTACAATTTTTAGATGCTACCCGAAGCGGCGAAGAGGGCAAGAAAGAACGAGATATACACGAAGCCAACAATCCCTCCGACAAAGATGACGACCAAGGGTTCTACCAAAGCACTTAGTCTCTTAATGGCGGTTTGAAGCTGCTCTTCGTGAAAATCGTTCACTTGCTGCAAAACTTCCTCCATTTGACCGGTATCTTCCGCGACCGCTACCATGCTGGCAAGCATTGGTGTGAAGGTATATTTTTTGGCCAGTGAGGGTGCAAGGCTATCCCCAGAGATGATGGCTTCCCTGGCATCTGCCACCTGACTGGCTAAAAAACGGTTGTAAAGTAATCGTTCTACCGTTCTTAGGGCCTCGACAACTGTAATCCCACTGGTAAGAAGCGACTGCAACGACGAAGAAAAAGTCACCGTTCCACCAATTCGCAAGACGTATCCAATTAAAGGCACTCTCAGCGACCAGCGGTCAATTTGGTAACGGGATGGTGGCCATAGATAGAATACAACGGCGGTCAACATGATACTTCCGAGAATCACTATGGTTGCCGCTCCATTGGCTTGAATCCAACCCGAAATATCGACTAACGTTTGAGTCATCCAAGGTAATTTTCTACCTAAGGCTTCCACAGCGGTTTTGATTTTGGGGATGACAACTAAAACCATGTAAACAGCGACTCCAATTGCTGCCACAACGACAAACAATGGATACGCCAAAGCAGTGATGGTTTGAGATATGTTTCGTCTTCGATTCCCCAAAGTCTTGGCACTTTTTTCAAGAACTGATTCTAAATTCCCTGTCAACTCACCAACGCGAGTCATTTGGATAGCAATCTGGGGAATTCTTTTCTCGGCTTCGAAGGCGTCTGCCAAAGACTGGCCATCCTGGACCGTTTGATTGATGCGTCCGATCATTCGTTTCATCGGAGCGAAACGGGCTTGTTGCTCACAAGTCCTTAATGCAGCGAGCAGGGTAACGCCGCTTCGAAGCATAACCGCGAGTTGCCCCAACATCATTTCAATATCGATGCCACGAGGCGGAATGTATTGAAGGGGATTTAGGTAAGTTCCCAGCCAATCGGCTAACGAGACTTTTTCGATTTGCTCTTCGACTTTGACAAGTCGTAATCCTCGTGCTCGAAGGTTTGATCCCAACGTAATCGCAGAATCTGCTTGTTGCGAACCTTGTTGAATCTGTCCCTGATCATTTCGAGCGACGTAATTATAGGTAGGCATAATTAATCACTAAAACTCAATCACGTTGGTCAATACTTCCGGAAGTGAAGTAACCCCGCTAAGCAATTTCGAGATGGCATCGTCGATCAACCCAGGCGTACCCGCGTTGCGAATTTGTTTGATCAATTCCGGTTCATCCGCCCCGTCGTCGATCATGGCAGCTAGTTTTTGGTCGATGGCCAACATTTCAAACATTGCTACTCGTCCATTGTAACCTCGACCGGCACAATAAACGCATCCATCAGGCTTATAAATGGTTTTCCCGACAAGGTCACGACGCCCTAATGACAAAGCTTCCTTTACCGTCATTTCTTTCGGGATACGGCATTGAGGGCACAAACGTCTAACCAAACGTTGAGCGATTGCCATCCGTACCGTTGCCGCGATCAGGAACCGTTCCATGCCCAGATCAGCAAGTCGGGTGATCACTCCCACGGCTGTGTTGGTATGCAGAGTGCTTAGAACAAGGTGGCCCGTTAAGGATGCTTTAACAGCAATGTTGGCGGTTTCGTTATCTCGAATCTCTCCGATCATCACAACGTCGGGGTCATGCCGCAAGATACTGCGTAACGCGCGATGGAAACTGACCCTGTCAGTGCCATCGACCTCTACCTGGGATGCACCTTTGATTTCGTATTCGATCGGATCCTCGACGGTGATCACGTTGCCGCCACGAGTTGCCAGCAGTTCAGTTAGTGCCACAAATAGTGATGTACTCTTTCCGCTACCCGTTGGCCCTGTCAGAAGGATCATGCCATGAGGACGACCGATAGCATTGCGAAACGACGCGATACCCTGTTCGTCCATCCCCAGCTTTTCCATAGTCAGCGACGTCGACGCCGTCGCCAAAAGTCGCATTGTTGTTCGTTCGCCATACCGGGGTGGAAGCGTGGCAACCCGAAGGTCTAGCTTTCGACGGTTCGGTCCGATTCGAGTATTGAAACGACCGTCTTGAGGTGCCCTTTTTTCTGCGATATCCAATCCAGAAAGGACTTTAATCCGACTCGTTACAGGACCTTGAAGGTCTTTTGGCAACTCGCGATAAACTTCCAATTTCCCGTCCACACGCAAACAGACGTTAAAAGAAGTCTCATCGGGCAAAAAGTGAATGTCGGAGGCGTCTCGCATGACCGCGGCTAAAAATACTTCGTCGCAAATCGTAGCCGCATCATCGGTTTCCGAATCCGCTCGCCTGGCGGCTCCAGGCCCAACCACTCCAGCGGGCATTGATATCCCGCCGTAAATCCGAGTCAGAACCTCTCGGAGATCGGTTGGATCGGTTTCCAGCATTTTGATTTCGCGACCGGTCGCTTTGCGTATTGCCTGGGCAGTGGTTTGATCATCAACATCACAACAAGCTACTTGAACCACATCATCCAGTTCACACATCGGTAAAACAGAACGACGCAGTGCCAGTGACGCCGGGATCTTCAAAGCCCAAGTTGGATCGACTCTCACCTCAGCGATATCAAGAAGTTCAGGTTCGGAGTTTTTCGCAGTGCCGTTGCTCATTAACTACGCCCCCGTCGCATCCGGGCAAAGCGTTCCGCAACGATTGTTGGGTTATTGGCATATGCCATCGCCGTCCGTTCGCTGATCAACCCATTTCTCATTAGCTTAGCAAGGTCTTGATCGAGCGTTTGCATACCAGCCGCGGTGCCAGATTCGATGACAGAATAAATCTGATTGGTTTTTCCGTTTGCAATCAGGTTAGCAACTGCCGGGTTGACTCGCATGATCTCACTAGCGATCACCCGTCTTTTTACAGAGAACGATCCTCTTTTTTCGTCCGCCTTGACAGCCGATCCATCTGCGACAATCAGTTTCTGCGAAATGTTGGCTCTCATGACCAGTGCTAATTGTCGACGGACGCCTGGTTGTTCTTCTGCGGGGAATACACTGGTAAGCCTTTCGATGACCCCAACGCTATCCCCAGCGTGCACGGTGGTAAATACAAGATGTCCGGTTTCAGCTGCGGTAATTGCGATTCGAATCGTTTCCAGTTCTCGAATCTCTCCTACCAAGATGACGTCGGGATCTTGACGAAGGGAAGCGACCAACGCGTCATGAAAACTTGGACAATCGATTCCGAGTTGTCTCTGGTGGACCATCGATTGTTGCGAAGGATGCAAGTACTCTACCGGATCCTCAATGGTAATGATGTGAGATTGCTGTTGCCGATTGATTCGATCGATCAATGTGGCAAGCGTTGTTGACTTACCACTTCCCGTCGGACCAGACACGATCACTAATCCATCTCTCAGATCGGCTAAACTGTAAAGCGAATCGGGTAACCCCAACTCGCTTAGTGGGCGAATCACATCGTCCAATCTTCGAATTGCGATGGCAGAAACACCTGCACTGACGTAGATGTTAAATCGGTAGCGGGAACCATCATTTCCGGTCAAAGATCCGTCGATAGCACCTCTGTGAGTGATCTGTTCATCCAGCGTCTCACCCACCATGGCCAACGCAATTTCGCGAATCTCAACCGGACTCAATTTGCAAAAGTTTTCGGCACGATGCATTCGACCACGATTTCTAAAAAATGGTCGATCGCCAGCACCCAAGTGAATGTCGGATGAACCTGTCTCGGAGCATTGATCCAGCAAATGTCCTAGGAATGCGGCACCAGAATGAAAGTCGATTACAGGCATAGGGCTGATCACGGTCGCCTCCGAAGGCCTTCCACTGAGTAACTCAGATCGGGATTCGAGTGGTTTACTCATCCGCTGATCCCTACCTCCAGATTCCACAAATAGCGTCGGGACTTTAAATCGACTGGATCGAGCGAAATGGATAAAACGCTTACTGATGGTAAACTTTCCGAAAGCTGATTCAAGGCAGCGATCAAATTCGAGAAGCTACCAGCAAGTCGAATTTTGTAACGTGAAACTGGGGGCAGTTTTGCGTCGAGCAGTCTTCCTAGCTCCAGCCGTTCCTTTTCAACCAGACCCCCGGTTGGTGAAGAACTAATCTTGGATGTTTCCACTCGGAACATATTATGTTGACCCAAAATGGAACAAATTAAATCCATTCGAGTCGTTAAACCTTGTGGGCGAGAGTCATTCTCGAATTCTTGTTGGTTAACTGGATTCGTTGTTCCATTTGACACTAACATCGTCGCAAACTGACTCACCGTCGACGTTGTCTGTTCAGCAGAAAAGGCATTGCTGCCGTTTGGATTAGCAACTCGTTTGTTAAAAATGCTTTCCGAGTTCACGACGCCAAGAACAACCTCCCTCAACTCTTTTTTTTCTTCCGTAACCGCATCTAACTCGGTTTGAATCGATTCGGTCTCTTTTTTCGCGTCGGCCAAGTCTTTCGTTGCTTTTGCTAATTTCTGATGAACGCCAGTTTGCCTGCTCTGGATGTCAGCGGCCTGTTGCTGAAGAGAAGTTTCTCGATCCCTTTTGCTACTAAGTTCGGTATTCAATTCAGCGTTAAAAAGGTAGTGATAGCCCAATAACACCAAGGCAATCGGTGCCAACATTAGAATCGGGCTTGGCTTCTCTTGTTTATTTTGGTTCATAATTCTTCACGACTTATGCCATTGTCTTAAATCAGCCTTTTGCCGTAGTGTTGATCGTATTTGGCTACCGGCTCAATTTATTGCTTCAATTTCCGTCTCGTGCTGTCAAATTAATTGTAAAGTCGATTAACGGGGATTCCGAATCAAACTTTGTCGATGCAGGGAGAATTTTCCAGGATTCAGCCAAAGGGGCTGATTCCAACTGGGCAGCTATGTGATGAACGATTGTATCATTGGTGGCCAAACCATGGATCGAAACAGTGTTCTCAGTTGATCTAATCTCGCTGATCCATCCATTAGGATCGTAAACTTCAATTAGCGAAGAAACCAATGAAAGCCATCTGTTATTCTTTTGAACGATGATTTTTTTCGCTCTTTGGAGATCCTGCTTTGATTTCTCAATATCATTGGAAATTTCGATATTTTTTAAACGGGCGACATCCAATTCCTGGTTTAGTTTTACCAGTCGACTTTCATCTTCTTGAAGATCTTCCTGCCTACCTGCCATGACCTCGATGCTGGCATCGATATCTGCCAACTCATGCGACGTGTATAAATAGTGTCCATAACACAAGGCCATCATGAGTAGACCTAATATTGCCGCAATCGCGATGCCGACCTCTTTTGACATCGGGCGTTTGGGAACGGCAATCAGCGGTGTCGTTCCCGATTGTTTCGTTTGAGACCTGGACCATGCGGTAGCCCAGCGATGCAAGTCTGACTCAGATGATATGTCGGTTCGATGGTGATCTTGGCAACGCGGTAACTTGGCCAAGGTCTTTGGTAGCTCTTCCGCACCGATCCATTGAAGCGATAGATCGTTATCGACACCTTGGAAGAAATTCTCGAATTCTTGTACCGTCCGCTGTGACTGAATGCCCGAAGACATCGAGTGCAGGTCGGCGATCGCTTCTCCATTGCCTCGCATTAAAAGTGTTGACTCATCCCACGTCTGCAATGTGCTCCATTGTTCGGTGGGTGAGGACACCTCGTTGATGACGGGAACAGCCGGATGGGCAATACCAGTTAGTTTGGCCCCCGCCTGTCGTAAAGCATCTTCAATAGATTTGAAATCATGGTCTTGGATTTGCGTCAGCCAGAACTGAGGATCGCCAAGAGCATCTGGTGGAAGCTGAACAATGCTGGTTGAACTTTCGAAGGCAGAAATACCTGAATAGGTCTCTGCTTCCAAAGCGACGATCTGTTTAAGATCATCGCCAGTGGAGCTTGCTATTAAATCAGACCCAATGGTAACGGGCCCAGTCCAGCAACGTGTTGTAATGACGGTCACTTGGCGATTGCGTGATTTGCCCAATCGTAATGCAGCATCAACGAGTGTCCCCGCTGACTGCGATGCGAAACTTGGCCTGACCCAGCTCTGAGTAACCTGCGGGATTGTTCCGCTGGAAAGATCGAACCGGCCAAGTGTCGATTCAGTGATTAAGAGTAACGTGCGTTTAGACATGGGAGTTTCGACTCAAGACTACTACTCAGGTAATTCA